>JAITQV010000069.1 GCA_031288765.1 Planctomycetaceae bacterium | reverse complement strand
TGGAAAGATAAAATTGTTTCGAATTCTTTTACGATGAACATTCCCGATAATCTTCCGGCTGGGCGATATTATCTTGTTGTTGGTTTGTATGATTCAAAAGGCGATGGACGCCGTGCCAGATTGTTGGGTTTTGATACCGGAAGTAACCGTTATGCCGTTGGTTGGCTAAAAGTCGAACGGAAAAGTTCAGACAATAACGTTTCCAATATTTCATTGGAAACGTTTGAATGGGAAGACGAAAAATTATCCGAACGATTTTTACCATTAACAGAGTCTGTTGATTTCGGAATTGCCAAAACAAAGGGGGCTTTTCGTATTGAAATTGACCACAAGACAAAAAACGCAACTGTAACACCGCTTCCCGACGAACCGACAACAGAATTGTTGTTAAAATTACCGGAAGTTGCCCAAAGTGTCAAAGCGTTTGATGCCGACGGTAAGGAATTACGCAACGTTTCGTTCCGAAACGAGAACAAAACTGTTGAGTTTACAACACAAGAAAAAGAATTTTCTTATTGGATTACGTGGTAATCCAATTTCAGTAATCAAAATTTTGCAATTATTCTTGCCCGTTTTCACAAAATAAACTTTATAACTAGACTTTTATAAAATTCGAAACAATTTTTATTCAAAGAAATTATGTCCTAAATTTATTCGGTTTCGGCATACTTTGAAATGAATATTCACAATTTTTTTGAAATAATATTTACGAAACTCTTGGTTTTACGGCATATCATTTTTAGAAAAATAATATTTAATACGATAATATGATAAAAAATCGGAGGTTTTCAATACTTCAACCCCTTTATTTACAGTGTGAAATGCCATTTTGCAAAAGTTCAGTTTTAATTATTTTCTAAAATCATTGCTCCTTGTGCGGGACGTGTTGTGAAAACAGCCGGTTCAATACCTGTTTTTGTACTGTATTGTTCCGCAATTGTTTCTGAAACCTTACCGGCTTTTGACGCTTCCACAAGCGATACCGTACAACCGCCAAAACCGCCGCCGGTCATTCGGGAACCAATCACTCCGTCCGTTGATTTCGCAATTTCAACCAAGATGTCAATTTCCGTGCAAGTAATTTCAAAATCATCACGCATTGACGTATGACTTTCGTACATTAACCTTCCGCAAGTATTCCAGTCTTTGCGAATCATTGCCTCCGCCGTTGCAACCGTTCTCTTGTTTTCGGTAACAATATGACGTGCGCGGCGGAAACAGATATTGCCGTCCGGTTCTTTTTCGAATACGGATTGAGCCGCTCCAAGTTGTTGTAACGTGGCATCACGGAGTTTAGGAACTCTTAATAACCGTGCGGCTTTTTCACATTGTCGGCGGCGATCGGGATATTCACTGCCGGTTAATTGGTGTTTTACATTGCTGTTGATAATTAAAACAACAATATTCGGATCGTCAAGCGGAATCATTTTCGGAACACGGCTTCGACAGTCAAGCAGCATTGCGTAACCTTCACGTCCCAACGCGGCAATAAACTGATCCATAATTCCGCACGGCATTCCGGCGTAAAGATGTTCCGCTTTTTGACAAAGCAAGGCTTTTTGTACAGGATCAATTTTTTGTCCGGTAATGGCTTCAAGCAGTGTTGCCGTTGCGACTTCCAACGATGCGCTGCTGGACAGTCCGCCGCCCAACGGAACATTCGAGTTAATAACCGCACGGAAATTCTTCGGACATAAACCCGTTTCAACAACATTTTGAATAGTTCCCTGAATGTAACTTGACCAAACAACCGTTTGCGGCGGTGTTGCGGAGCCGTCCAATTTAATTGTTGCCGATTCTTCTTTATTGATACTGTAAATATCGGCGCCGGCGGCATCGCTATATCCCGCCGCAATAACCGTGTAACGTTCAATTGCCATTGGAAAAACAAAACCGTCATTGTAATCGGTATGTTCACCGATCAGATTGACACGTCCGGGCGCAGCAACAAGCCAAACGGGTTCCGTTCCATATTTTTTTGAAAAAACAGATTTTGTTTCCGTAATAAGTGTTTTCATAACGGTAATAGTAAAAGGATTTGTAACAATTCACGCAAAATTATCTAAGACAGGCAATTGCCTTTCGGCAAAAAAACATCAATCTTTGGTACATTATTTATGAATTGTTATAAAATGTTAACAGTTAAAAGTATAAAACAGACAGTTCTATTTTTTGTTCTTTATGTTTCCGTTGCGGTTTTTTTTTGTTGCGCTTCGAAGATTTTTTCGGCGGTTGCCTGCTGTTGCATTTGAAGAATCAGGCGTTGAACTTCGGCTTTGCGTAACGCATCCAACCGGATAAATTCTTCACGATCAGCAATTTCCTGTTCAATTTTTTGTCTTGCTTTTTCAGCGGCGAGGCGTTCTATTTCGCGGCGGCGTTTTTCTTCACGCCGTTTCAAAACCGAACGCGGCAGCAATACTTTAGACGGTTTACCCGGATCATCAACAGCGGGAAGAATTCGTACAGGAATATCGAGTTTTTGAAATATCCGGCAAATATGTTCATGGCAGGTAAAGAGAAAAATTTGCCGGTCTGATTTTGCAAATTCGAGTAAAACCTTTGCCGCCGCAAACGCCCGCCGTGAATCGAAGTTGACCAACACATCGTCCAGAATCAACGGTAAAATCGAGCCGTGTTGCGCAAAAGCCGAAGCAAGAGCAAGCCGAAGCGCAATAAATAATTGTTCCCGTGTTCCGCGTGAAAGCCACGCAACATCAAATGTATTACCTTCGGCGTCGTCCACCATAAGCGTTTCCTCGCCAAGCGGAGTCCAAATCCGATGATATTTTCCGTCTGTTAATCGTTTCAGAAGTTCAGACGCTTCGGCTAAGGTGCGCGGCTGGCGTTCCCGTTCATACGTTGCACGAATTTCGTCAAGCATCCGCGCACAAACCGCGTAAGTTTGCCAATCCAAAATAGCGCAACGGATTTTTTCATCAAGAATTGCCAGTTCGCGTTGTTTTTTGGTTACGGTTTGGTCGTCGGCAATCCGTTTGAGTTGTTCGCTGAGTTGTCCCCGTTGTTCCAATTCGTCATGTAATTTTGCCGATGCGGTTTCGATCCGTTTTGTTACATCTTTTAATAATTCGTCCAAGTCCGGTAATTTTTCAAGATGTTCAAGTTGTTCGGTAATTGTTTCATTTTGATATTCAAAAGCATCATCACCGGATTTTTGTTGCCGGATCGATTCTTCTTCCGCTGCCGCCTGCAGTTCGAGAAGTTTTCGCGTAACACGCGGTTCCAAAAGACCGGCAATTGCCGATTCGGGACAGAAATTACCGATTGCCGCATCGAGTTCACGTTGAATCCCTTGTTCCTGTTGCAATAACCGGCGGTGTTTTTGATGCCGGCGGTGTAATTCCCGTAACGATTCAGGCGTTTTAACTCCGAATTGACGTAATAATTCCGTTTCGGTTTGTTTTGCTTTATGGAGATCAGCGGCTGCTTTTTTCCGTGTTTTGCGGAATTGCCGGAGAGTTTCTTTCAGTTGATTGCGAACTTGGCGGGCGGTATCGTTTGCTTCCAGTTTTTTTCTGATTTCGTTCAGAATACCGACATAACTTACTCCGTCGGCAAACGAAAGTCCCGCATCGGCAATCATCCGGTCAATCCGGTCGGTAATAAAACGCATATCCCGAATCCGCTGATTCATTGTTTCGTAACGATTATCAAGTTCCTTTTTCAAATCGCCGACAACATCACAGTGTTCTATCAAATCACGGATTCGCGCCGGTGTCCAATCGTTCGGCAAACCGGTCAGCCGAAGCCAGTCGTTCCAACGTTTTATTGCCGTTTCATATTCTTCTTTACAACGTTCCAGACGGACTTCGGTTTGTTTAAGATGTTGGTTTACTTCACGGCGTTGCGTATCAACCGGAATCAATTTTTCAAGTTGCGATAATTCCTGTTGCGCCTCCTGACACCGGATTTCAATTGCGGAAACACCCTGCGGAAGTTTCGTATCAATCGCCGCCGCTTCCTGTTTGGCGTGTTCGATTTGGGTCAGGAGCATTCCGAGTTGGCGCTGATTTTGTTCCAGTTTTTTAGCGCTGTTTTTTTCCGAAACAATTTTAAACGCAAAAGAACCGCCAACGGCAAAAAGTCCTAAAATTGTTAAAAACGGCGGTATATCTCCTTCAAAGATTTTTGTTCCGATTGTTTCGAAAACAGCCAGTCCGACAGGAACGGCGCCCAAAACTCCGATAACTCCAAGCAAAACAACCGCCCAAGTCGGCAACGCCTGATGTTGTATCAAAAAGGCATTGATGCGCCGCAGTTCCTTATGATGCAAGGTCATTTCCGCAAGCCGTTGCCCGATACTCTGACGGCGTTTGAGATGCAAAAGAATTTCGCTTGCTTTTTCGACGGCTTCCGGCAATTCTTTAACTTCACGGCGTGTCAATTCTGTTTTAATTTTTTCGTTAAGCACTTTCGAGCGTCCCGTGAGTTCGGTGTGTTGTTCTTTGATGCGGAATAAACGCCGTCTTGCTCGGTTGACCGCTTTTGCCGGAATTCTGTAACCATCAAGCAGCACAACATCAATTGAATCACCGGTATTCGGGCGGTAACCTTTTGATGTAACCGGAATAGACGGCGATGTGGTCGGAACCGAAATAACCGCACCGGCGGGATTAAACGAAGCGTGTTCGGAAGTCGTCCGGTTTTCTGTTGTACTATTTTCCGGTTTGGCTGCGCCGGGTT
This sequence comes from Planctomycetaceae bacterium, assembly GCA_031288765.1. Taxonomy (GTDB): domain Bacteria; phylum Planctomycetota; class Planctomycetia; order Pirellulales; family Thermoguttaceae; genus WRKP01. The sequence goes on along the minus strand of JAITQV010000069.1, from coordinate 3,713 downwards.
GTTGCGAAACCGGCAAAGAACGCCGTCCGCGTTTAATTTGCGTTTCTTCGTCAAGAATACGCGATTCAAGAGCCGCAATTTCGTTTTCCAGATTGGTAATTTGCGTATCAATTTCAACGATTCTTTTTTCTTCTTCGAGTAAAACTTCAAGTCTTGGGGCAAGTTTTTCCAGTGTTTTATTGACCGGTTGAGTGTTTAGAGCGTCTTGTGTTTTCTGAAACTCTTCTTTCAGTTTATTGTAAGCCAAACGGTATTGTTCAATTTGTTTGCCGGTTTCATCAAGTTGTGCTACAACCTGATCAGTAACAACGACAACCATTCCCATTGCGTTGATTTCGTCACGGATTTTGTTGCGGCGTATCCAAACCGGTTCGGCTTGTTTCGCAATTTCGTACAACCGCTTTTCCCGTTGCAGTTTAATATGATCTTCTTCAAGATTGGCAACAGTTCTGTCTAATGTCCGTTGTTCATTCCGTATTCGTACATAATCACGGACAAGAAGTTCGACACCGGCGATTTCCGCAACAACTTTTTCCCGCTGCCGGAACATTTGTGTCAATTGATCGGTTGTTTTGTGGTTACGGTTTTGAATATTATTGTTCAGAATACGGTTTCGCCGTGCGGTTAATTCCTTAATGGCGTCAACAATGGACACGCGATCCATTCCGACACTAAGCCGAAAAAGCATTTCCGCAGCCTCTGTGTCGTTGAGCGAACCAAGTTTCTGCAACTCATCCAGACCGATGGCAAAGACATTATTAAAAGTCGGTTCATCGACACCGGAAACCAAAACACGTAACAACTGTGTTCCTTGTTTGTTGCCGTCCGGTGTTTGAATATCGATTTTTTCTTCATTTCCTATTGTTTGGTCGGGATGAAACATTCTTCGCAACCGAAAATGTCCGCTTGGCGATTCGATTTGCAGAACACCGCCGGAAATAACGTACAAAGATTTGCCTTCATGATCGGTTTCGGCGTTCCAGGCGGTATTGACATTACCGGGTTTTCGGGCATAACGCCGCCGTTCACCGCCGAAGCCGTAAAGTTCCGCCCGGACAAATTCCATCAAGGTTGATTTTCCTGCCTCGTTGGCTCCGTAAAAAACATTGATTCCTCCCGACAACTTGGGAACCGTCAGACCCGACCAAAGACCAAACCGCTCAATTTCAAAAGATGTAATTTTCATGGGAAACAGTGTTATCGTAAAAGAATGTAACTCTATGAGTATTTTGGATTTCCGAAAATATAATTCAAATATAAAATAGAGTGTAAAATAAAAACATCACTACGCAAAATACCTAATCCAGACATTTGGACTAAAATTGCTAAATTGTGTAATCGTTATATTATACCATCACCTTGGAACAATTCAAGGGAATTGCCCAAAGCCCATCTAATTCCCAACCTCTGCCGTTTATAATTTGTGAAAATACGGTATTCGGGAGCAAAAAAGTGCGGTTTGTGGGCTGATATGTTGGCAGCTAACCTTTCGGCGAACGGTTGGTTGGCTTCTTTTTTTGGTGGGAATTCTAATAGGGGCTTGACTTTAACGTAAAACAAGGTTAAACTTTTTCTATGGGTTTTGTAATACTCCGGTTTTGTTTTTTAAGTAAACTTGCCTTCGTTTCTTATTTCGGAGGTTTACTTTTTAATGTTCGAGGTGAATTATGACCAAAAAAGAAATTGTTCGATCTATTGCCGACAAACTCGGTTTGACGCAACTGCAAACTAAAGAAATCGTTCAGAAGACATTCGATGCGATTATCGAAACCATTGTGGAGGAACGAAGAATCGAACTCCGCAACTTCGGCGTCTTCGAAGTAAAACATCGTGCTCCCCGAAAAGCCCGTAACCCAAGAACCGGCGAAGAAGTTGCCGTCAAAGAAAAATACGTCGTAACCTTTAAAGCCGGTAAAGTTATGGAAGAAGAAGTAAATACCTTATTGGATAAAAAGGAAAAAAATGGATAACCTAACTAAATAATTTGGTTCCTCCGTGTCAATAGTTTCCACAATAATAATGATTTTTGGAGATTACGATAAGCAAACACGAAGTTTTCTTCAGTTTCAGATAAAAATCTCCGATAAAACCAGTTAAGGTTTTGAGGTTATTTTGACGGAATGGTATGTTTTTTCCAAAAATCGCCGGTGTTATTGATTCGGAGTTTCACGGAGGAATATTATGTTGTATAAATTTTTATTGGCAATCCTTTTGGGGATTACTTTAATGAGTTCGACCGGATGCCTGATTCCGATGTACTCGGGAGATACGACGCGGCGGGATAAACAATTGATTTATAATTCGGAAAACTATCGCCTGCTCCATGACGAATGGGAACGTTTGTGGTTGCTCGATCAACCAAGCCACATGACGCCTTACCGAACACACGGCGGAATTATTTGATTCCCGCAAGGTTCATGGCAATTATGTTAATGAAACCAAAAAACCGATTTTCGTTGCCGACGAATTTCGTTTTTTTGGTTTTTATTCTTTGGTTATTCGGATAACGGCATATTTCCAATAAATTCCTTATTTTTTGAAATTTGGTTTTTATGAATCGGTTTTTATAAAGTATGAAAACGGACAGCGATGTGTTCTTGTCGATTTAGGGTTTCAATGGGAGTTAAACTATGTGGCGAGCTTCAACAGGTACAAAAACTTTTTCCGGTGCCTACGCTTTAATGTTGGCACGGGGTATTCATGAGTTAACCGATCGTCTTCGGGAAGCAATTGACGAAGAAGAGGACGATTTTCGTGTTGGGCATCGAGCCTTTGATTGTCTGACTTTGGAGCAAAAAATCTGGACATTGCACAAAGTAACTTTCGGTCTTCTTGACAAAAAAACTCCCGCTTGCGAATTAACCGCTTTTTTGGAAGCAACCGTAGCCTGTATTTTTCGTGCGTTGGAAGATAGTGTCATGATCGAAATTGACATGGCAAACGATTTTGATGATGGCGACGAATGTCTTGATGATGATTCGTATGATCATTTTTATTGGCGCAGGACATTGCGCGACGCCTATAATTCAAAACTGGAAGACGACAACAATTCAAAAACCAATGACGACGATAATGATAATAATAAAGAAGATGAGGACGAATATTTTGAACGGATAACGGTTGAGAGTGAAGAGGAAGACAGTTGGAATTTTGTGATTGAAGTTTTGGAAGATGAAATTCTTTGGGATGCGGATTATGACATGGACACGTTTGACGATATTGCTCCTGACAATGCTTCTCTTTTAAAACATTTATTTGGAGTTCAGGACACATATTTTTCTTCGATTCCTGACGATCCTTCACAGGAAGAGGCTTTAGACTTGTTGAAAATAATCAACAAACTTTGCGATAGCGTTATCAAACGTGAAGAAAAACTTCTCAAAAAATAATTGTATTATTTCAGGGAATTGATACGTTTTTTGTATCTGTTTGTATCTATTTGTATGTAACTGTCTATTTAAATTTGAAGAAATAGGGTAATTTTTTTCATTTACTATTATGTGCGGGCTTTTCGCAAATTGGAGCGAAACCGGAAACTTCTGGCACGCCTTTTTCAACCTCCAATTTTTACCGCAAACAATTATTCGTACCGGAGCGTCAATTCTATTGGCATCGCTCTATGTTTTTCTGCACGCCGCATGGTCATTCCGAAACGTCAGTGTTGCCAATGATCCGATTAACAGTCAATTATTCGATAAAATCGTGCGGCGAAT
>JAITQV010000068.1 GCA_031288765.1 Planctomycetaceae bacterium | reverse complement strand
ATAGATACAAGAAAATAGAGTGCGGGCGAAAAATCTGTTTTAAAATAGTACAATAAATTCAATTCATTGAAAGATAATTTACCGGAAAATTCTTTCTTTTTATTCCAATTTGGTTTTGTAAGTTCATGGTTTTACAAGTTCAAATGATCTATCGTTTTTTTTTTCCTGTTTTAATTGGTTTGTTTATTGTTTCCGGTTCTGTTATGGCTGCGGAATCGTGGGGAACGGAATTGTTTCAAATCAAAAAACATGATTTTGGTCGTGTTACCATCGGTGCGGAAGTGGAATACCGTTTCGAAATGGAAAACATGTATCAGCAGGATATTAAGATTCTTGGTGTCCATTCGTCATGCGGCTGCACAATTCCGTCGTCGTCAACAAATCTTCTCAAAAGCGGCGAAAAAGGATTCGTAATCGCAAAATTCAACACCAACGGTCAACATACACGGGAAAAATCGGCAACATTAACTGTTGATTTGGAAACAACCATTAACGGACAAATATTTCGGGAATCTGTTTTACTTTCTGTTTCGGGTTATATTCGCCCTGATGTGATTTTGACGCCGGCTGTTGTGGAGTTTGGTTCTATTCCGGCGGGTCAGGCGGCGGTTCGCACCGTACAACTCGAATACGCCGGTCAACACGATTGGGCATTGACAAAAGTGGAACGTTCCAATCCCTTCATTCACGCAAAAGCGGAAGAAATAAGCCGGTCTGCGGGCGAAATCACCTACCATATTACAATAACAATAAAAGAGAATGCCCCGATAGGATATGTTAAGGATGTTCTCCGTTTCGGCACGAATGAACTTTCCAATCATCTAAACGGAACAACCGAAATCGTATTACCGGTTCAGGGAGCGGTTACGGCTCCGGTTCAGGCAAAACCGGCGCCGTTTATGGTCGGCGTTCTTTTTCCGGGGGAAACGGTTTCAAAAAATATTGTTGTACGGAGCAAGTTACCGTTTCGGATTATGGAAGTTACGTCGCAGGACAAACGGTTCCGGTTTACATTTTCGGAACAGGAAAGCGCTATTCAACTTGTTTCTGTGCTCTTTTCGGCAAAAAACACACAAACCGAAACATTACAGAATATAACCGATCAAATTCATATTCGTACCAATTTGCCGGATCAGGAGTTCGTAACACTTAACGCTCTTGCGTTGCTCACACCGAAGGAATTATCGACCCTTGCTCCGCAACCGGAATCATTTCCGCCAACCGAACCGGTTTCCGAACAACCGTTAACCGTTCCGCCCTCAACGCACGAAAAACCGATTGTTCCTTCAGGAAAAGCAAAATTCGGAACACCGCAATTATTATAACTTCCGAAACGAAAAACCAACCGCTTTCATAGTTGTCAATTTTTATTAACCTCAGAATATGTAGAAAAAAATAAGTCCGCTTTCCTGATTTTATTTTTGCGCGAAAAATGAAAACTAAGGTCAAAACGTATCATGAAATGTTTACCGGACTTCTTTCCGGTATTGATTTTGAGGGGCTTTCCAAAGCCGCGTCGCTTGTTTCGAAAACGTATCTTGCCGACAAACAAATTTTCACGGCGGGCAATGGCGGGAGTGCGGCGTTGGCGATACATTTTGCGGCGGAATTCGGCAAAAGTGTTACGGCGGGCAACGATAAACCGCCGCGTATTTTATCGCTCTGCTGCAACACGGCAGCCATTACGGCTTTGGGCAACGATTATGGTTACGATCATATTTTTTCGTATCAACTTCGTGGTTTATTAAATTCGGGGGATTTAGTGATTTTGATTTCTCCGAGCGGTCATTCGCCGAATATTATCAAGGCGGCGGAGTTTGCACAATCGGCGGGGGCGTCTATTTTGGGAATGACGGGTTTTAACGGCGGGAAGTTAAAAGAGTTATCGGACGTCGCGCTCCATGTTCCTTGTAACGTAAACGAATTGATTGGTGATGTTCATTCTTTTTTCTGCAGCGCCATAATTTACGCCTGCAACCGGAAAGTCAGCTAATCCGATCCGGCGGTTGCGCTTCATCTACGGTTATGTACATCTCGTCCCTTGCGGGACGAAGATTGGGGAATCGCAAACGGTTGCAAGATTTTTCGCCCCTACCGATGTTGGGATTTACGAATTTTTGAATTGTTAATCGTAAGATTGGCGGGCGGTTGACGGTTTTGGAGGTTGTTAATCAACACGATTAACGAAACACCGCCCCGTTAGGGGCGGCATGTTGGTAGAAAACGGCGTAAAAAATAATCCGCGTCCCGTTAGGGACGCAATATCGGTTTTATTTTTAAACATGATGAGCGGTTTTAATTTTGTTTCCATTTGAGATTGTGTCCCTAGCGGGACACGCATTTCTTTTATAATATTTTTCTACCAACATTTCGTCCCTAACGGGACGAAGTTTAGCGAATGGTGTGTGGGCGAAAGATGTTTCCGCACGGAAGTCGGAATCTTAACCCCGCAAGGGGTGTGATGTGCATAACCGGCGGTGAAGCGCAGCGCAACCGCCGGATCCCGCCCCCCAAAAACCAAAGCCCCGCACGGGGCGAGATTATCCGCCCACACAATAATAATCTCGCCCTTGCAAGGTTTTGGGGTGTTGGGGGTTGTTGATCCGTAGGTTGCGATTCGCTCCACCTACGGTTATGCACATCTCGCCCTGCGGGCTAAAATATTCGCAAGCGGAATTAATATGTTGTGATAAATCTGATTTCGTAGGAAATCCCTATCAATAGAAAATTAACGCAACAAATCAATAAATCT
>JAITQV010000036.1 GCA_031288765.1 Planctomycetaceae bacterium | reverse complement strand
TATTGGGGATTCTGATCCGGCGGTTGCGCTGCGCTTCACCGCCGGTTATGCACATCACACCCCTTGCGGGGTTAAGATTTCGATTGCCGTGTGGAAACAAAAATTTGTCGGCTATCGCCGACGCAATCGTTCGGCGAACGATTGCCTACCTTATGAATTGTTAATCGTAAGATAGGCGAACGATTGTCTACCTTGTGAATGGTTAATCGTAAAACGGGCAAAGGATTACCGACCTGACTGAATAGATACTCCTAATCTCAATTATATTAAAGGGATTGAAGGGACAAGTGTAGCATTTTAGGATAAACGGCAATAATCATCCCAAATCACAACTCCCTAACCTCCCAAATCACAAACCCCTAATCCCAAACCACAAACCCCTAATCCCAAATCACAACTCCCTAATCCCAAACCACAAACCTCTAATCCCAAACCGCAACCCCCTAATCCCAAACCACAAACCCCTAACCCCAAATCACAAAACCCCAAACCCCACACCGCTGTCCCAAAACCGCTAAAACTATTCTTGCAAAACAGCAAATATAGGTTAAAATAAATAAAGTTGGGAGCGGTTTTCATTTCGGATTACACCAATAAAACCAAGCAACACTTCTTTCCCAAAACCAAAGCCGAAAAAGGAATCAGTATCATGTTGGAGCAAAATAAAAACGGCAATAACAGAACCGAAACCGGAAAAAAAAATAAAGTCTTGGTCGTCGGAACATCTTGGGACAGGTTTGGCGGCAGTTTTTTAGGCGATTCCAATTCTTGGACTTACGAACTCTGCGCTAATGTCGAAGGCGCCCTCTTCAAAATTGTGGACAGCGATTACAACGCCTTATTGATTGAACAGGAATTTTTTCAAGGCTTTTACGAACGCAGCCACTATGCTCAAGAACGGAATATCTTAGAAAACCTCCCCGCCGGTTTGGCTTTGGTGGATAACGATCAACACATTCTCTGGTGCAACCGCCAATTCCGCGAATGGAGCAGCCCCAACGATGATTTGATTGGTAAACGCTTTTTCGTCCCGCTCGGACGCCCCGAAATGAAAGGTCCCGACTATTGCCCCTTCTCTAAAACACGGTTGACCGGTAAATCGTCTTCCACCGTGTTGGTTCAGAAGGAATCGGGACGCTATCTTCAAATGAGCACCGCGCCCGTTCTCAATGAACACGGAAAACCCGTCAATTTTGTGGTCGAATTGCACGATGTTACCGAACAGGCAACCCGCGAAATCAAATGGGAGCGGCTGCGGGAAGCCGGTAAAGAATTGGCGGATCTTTCAAAGGAAGATGTTCTCTCCCGCTCGCCGCAAGAACGGGTCAATATTCTGCGGGCAAAAATCGGTAAATTCGCTCAGGAGATTCTTCATTTTGCATCCATCGAAATCCGAACCATATCGGAAAAAGTTTCCAACCTGCTCGAACCGCTCCTCGCCATCGGAATGACCGACGAGGCGAAAAAACGCACGCTTTATGTCAATCAGGAAGGCAACGGAATAACGGGTTGGGTTGCCTTCCACGCCCGGAGTTATAAGATGGACGATTCGCGGGAAGACCCCTTTTTTATCGAAGGGATTCCCGGCGCACGCAGTTCTATTACGGTTCCGCTCCTTTACCGCAGCAAAGTAATCGGTACCTTCAACGTCGAAAGTCAAAAAACCCAAGCCTTCGATGGGAATGATCTTCGTTTGCTGGAATCCTTCGCCAAAGATGTTGCGCAGGCAATTCACACGCTTGATTTGTTCTCGTTTGAGCAAAAGGATTCCGCATACCGCAGTATCGAAAAAGTTTACGGGATGGCGGTGGGACCCATTAACCAGATATTGAATGAAACGGCGCGGCTGCAAATGGGCGAACCCGGTAAAAATGAAGAACTATTTTCGGCGTTTGAGCGGATACGGCAGTTAACGCGGGATGTTCAGGCGGCGTTTCAGGGATTTGTGGCGAAGATTGCCGTTGATTTACCGCAGGAAATCTCCGCAACGGATTGCAGCAAATACACAATGCTTCGGAACAAGCGTATTTTAATGGTTGATGACGACGAATCAATCGGTCGGGAATTAAGCCGGATGCTGTTTTACTACGGCTGTACCGTCGAAACAGCGTTAACCGGTGAAAGCGCCTTGAAAATGCTGGAAACGACAAAGTATGATATTTTTATGAGCGATATTAAATTGCCGGACATGTCGGCGTTCCAGTTTTTCAAGCGGGTTCGCTGTGCTTATTGCAAGCAGTACAACAGAAAACCGAATGACTATTCCTGTGAACCGCCGGAATATGATCCTTGTTGTTCTAAGGAGGGGGTTCCGTTTATTCCGTTCATCTACATGCGGGCGTTTGGTTATGACAGCGGGCATGTTACGATACGTGCCGCCGAAGCCGGAGTTCCCAAACCTATCTTCAAGCCGTTTATTCTTACGCAATTGCTTGACATGCTCAAGCTGGTTATTGATAAAGCAGATGGCGGTTAATCATCAAGGGCGGACGAATGTGATTCGCCTCTGCGAAATTATTGCCGTAAATTCGTCTTGTTTGTTTTGGGCGTTTGGGTTATACTACGCACCGAAATTCGGATACTACGGAGGAACCGCATATTACTCAAGGAAGAGAAAAGAATGGATCCGTATCTTTATAATATGAATCATAATAAAAATCATTGTGAGTGTGAGGCATTAACGGATTTTGCACGCCCCACACACGATGTTTTACCCCAAACTCCCGAAATAGATGAGGTTTTTTCTCAGGAATTACGCCGCAGAATCTCAGCAACACGGCAGTTTTTCTTTAATCACCAACACCCCGACGGCTACTGGGTCGCCGAACTCGAAGGCGACGCATTGCTCCAAAGCGAAACAATCCTCCTGCTCGCCTTTCTCGGTGAAGAAAATTCCGAATTGGCAAAGGCTTGCGCCGTACAACTGCTCGATACCCAACTCGATGACGGCGGATGGGGAATGTACACCGGCGGAAAATCCGATGTCAATAATACCGTTAAAGCCTATTTTGCCCTGAAATTAACCGGTTACGACCCAAGCTCGGAACCCTTACAGCGTGCAAGAATTCGGGCATTGGAACTCGGCGGCGTCGATAAAGTTAATAGTTTCACACGGTTTTATCTGGCAGTTCTGGGACAAATTCCTCATAACGTTTGTCCGGCGGTTCCGCCGCAAATGATGCTGCTGCCGGAATGGTTTCCCGTTAACATTAACGCCATGAGCGCGTGGTCGCGGACAATTTTTGTGCCTTTGTCTATTGTTTCAGCGTTGGCGCCGGTGCGGGAATTGCCTCCGGAAAAAGGTATCAGAGAGATTTTCGTCAAAAACCCTTCGCAATGGGAACCGCTTACCGCTCCGGGTAAAAAGATTTCACGGAATCCCTTGTCCTGGGATTACTTTTTCCGGTTCTGCAATTCGGCAATGTGGAGTTGCCGCCGTTTCGGTTTAACTCCGTTCCGAAAAGCCGGCATCGAAAAAGCAAAACAATGGACATTGGAACATTGCAGGGAAAGCGACGGACCCGGCGCAATTTATCCGCCGATTATTTGGGCTTGGATTGCGTTCAAAGCGCTTGGCTACGCCGATGATTCGCCTGAAATTCTGTACTTCCGAAAACAACTGAACAATCTGGTTATCAGGAACGAAAAACGCGGAAGCGCACGGATTCAACCTTGCAAATCACCGGTCTGGGATACGGCGTTGACGTTGAAGGCGTTGATGCTTGGCGGGCTTACCGCCGCACATCCGGCAGTTCGCAAAGGTGTTCAATGGGTTCGGTCAAGGCATATTAAGGGAACTTGCGAAAAAGGAAAATGGCAAGTTGGAGATACTTGCGGGAAATGTTCCGTATCGCAAATTCCGCTTCCGACAGGTGCGTGGTGTTTTGAATTTAACAACGCTTTTTATCCTGATTGCGATGATACGGCAATGGCGTTAATGGTTCTTGCCGGACGTTTCGACGAAGCGCGAACAACAAAATCGGCGTCCGCAACTCCGCAACTTCCCGCCGGACGGCAACCGTTGATACTTCGCGAACACGAAGAAAACTCCGGCGAAAAAACGGAACCGGTTTCCGGTGTTTTACCGGCGGATTTACGGTTGACGGTTTACGAGAGTGCCGAAACGCTCAACGATGCTCGGCAAAGTGCGTTGGATGTTGCCGACACGACCGCCGCACTCGAAAACGGATTGCGTTGGCTTTTGGCGATGCAAAACAAGGACGGTGGTTGGGCGGCGTTTGACCGTGAGAACAATAAAGAGATTTTGTGCAAAGTTCCGTTTGCCGACCACAACGCAATGATTGACCCCAGCACACCGGATTTAACGGGGCGTGTTATGGAATCGCTTGGCAGGCTTGGTTTTCGGGCGGGTCAAAATGTTGAGATTGATCGTGTGGTTGCTTACATGCGGAAACAACAGCAAGCGGACGGAAGTTGGTTTGGGCGTTGGGGGGTGAACTATATTTACGGAACATGGCAGGCGTTAACCGGTTTAACGGCGGTGGGGATTAAGCCGGACGATTCGGCGGTGGTTGCCGGAGCCAACTGGCTGCTGGCTCATCAATATCCGAATGGAGGTTGGGGCGAATCGCCGGATTCGTACCAAGACCCGTCGCTTCGCGGACGCGGAACTCCTACCGCTTCCCAAACCGCATGGGCAATTATGGGGCTTATTGCCGCAGGGAAAATAGACGATATTGCGGTTTATCGCGGAATCCGTTTTCTGTTGGATCGGCAACGGAATGACGGAACATGGTTTGAGCCGGAATTTACCGGAACAGGTTTTCCGCTTGTTTTTTACTTGAAATACCATTATTATTCGGTATATTTTCCGTTGATGGCGTTATCGCTTTATGCGGCGAAAACAAAGGCGGCAAATATTGACATTTGCGAAGAGGAAACAATTCTCCGAATGAAAAACATACGCATATTTTCGCCGGAAACATCGTTTTACAACAACGCGCGTTCTGATGATCCGCCTGCCGAAACAAAACCTAGGGAGTTACCGGAACCGGAAAACGTTGTTAACCGGCAACCGCCTAAAACACTTGGCAAACCGGTATTGCGAATTTTTCTCGGTTGATACATTTCGAACGGTAACAAAGGGCTATTGTATAGAGGGATGTGGGCGGCGTGTCCCGCGCATGTAATTCCAACGCAATTTGTATCTATACATTACACGGCGAGTAAGTTCTCTTTTTTGAAGAGTTGGAATTTTAGGGACATTCTTTTTTCTAACTCAAATCAGTATTTTGTTGGCGTATTTTCCATACTTTTCACGTATTAAAAGAGCAATTTCAAAACGTGAAAAGTATGTCGAGATAAATTTTAAGATTTTTCATTATTGTTTGGGGTTTGTTGTTTGGAGATTGAAGGCTTCCTCAACGGCTTGGAGAACGGCTTGTTTTGTTTGTTCATAGGTCAAATCGGAGGCGGCGCCGGCAGCCTGTTTGTGTCCGCCGCCGCCAAATTGCGCCGCCAAACGGCTGCAATCAATCATTGAACGGCTTCGGAAACTAATCTTGAAACTTCCGTCCTTCAATTCGGAAATCAATACCGCCATTTGAGAATCTTTGACCTGAAGCGCCATATTGATAATATCTTCGGAGTCCGACGACAAGGCACCGGCAATCTCAAAATCGTTGAGCATGATTCGAGTCAACATGAGTTTGCCGTCGAAATAAGGTTCGATTTGTGCGAGAGTTCGACCGATTAACCGGATTCGACCGAGCGATGCCTGTTCGTAGAATTTTTGGTAAAATGTTGCGGGAACAACACCTGCGTCAATTAATCGGGCGGCGGTTCGGTAGGTTTCCGCGTTCACGCTGGAAAACCGGAACCAACCGGTGTCGGTCGAAACAGCCGCAAAAGCGGCTTCGGCAATTTCCCGATTCAGAGGAACATTCAGTGCGTCCGCAGCACGTATAACCAAAATTCCTGTTGCTTCGGCTTCCGGGTCGATAAAACGTTCCGCACCAATATCATCGCCTTTGGCGTGATGATCGAGAACCAATTTCCGTGCCTGAGATGCTTTGAAAACCGGAGCCATTGCACCGAGTTGAGCCCAAGAACTGGTATCGAGAACTATTAACAAATCGGCGTGACTGATCCAGATTTTGTCTTCATCGGTCAATTGTTCTAAGGGCTTAATAGAACCGGCTTTATCGAGAAAATCCAAACCGGGCGGTGTCGGGTGCGGGTTAACGATCCTGACCTCTTTACCGAGAGCAAGAAGAATCAATCTCATTGCCAATTCGCTTCCGAGACAATCTCCATCAGGGCGTTGATGGGCTGTCAAAAGAACACGGGACGACGAATGAATTATTGCCGTAAATTTTGACCAATTGATGGGAGATTCCATGAGAATATTGAGGTAATATATTAAAATTCGAGATAAATTTCCGTTATCCGCACTTTCCCAAAAATGAATAATTCGGAAAGCGGACTGAAAGTCTTTCGATTAAGATATTTTATCAGAGTTTTTGGGAAAGTACAGAT
>JAITQV010000694.1 GCA_031288765.1 Planctomycetaceae bacterium | reverse complement strand
AGTTAATAGATTATAGTGAATAGTGTCGCATGCGGATTTAACATCTTGCAATAAATTCTCCGCTTGCGACACTATTAACTATCAACTATCAACTAATATTGCCCTTTCAGGGCGAGGTTATGGTGTGGGGACGTTAACCCGCCGCGTTGCGGCGGGCTGGTTTATTTTGCCCTTGCAGGGCATAGGATGATAAATCGGCTGATGCCGACGCAACCCTTCGGCGAAGGGCTTTCACCCATGGTTGCCTACCTTATGAATTGTTAATCGCAAGATAGGCGAACGATTGCCTACCTTGTGAATTGCCGAACAACCCAAGCGGTTGATAACAGCAGAACGGTTAACACGCCATAATCGCAATTGCCGCAAGAAACGGAAACTCCCGCTCAAAATACGAATCTTTGAATTTTTAAAATCTGCCGGCTTTTATTTCTCAGGTTTTCACCTATAATACAAAATTCAATAAACCTTCGGAAGAATAAACAGAGATAGTAAATAATCAGTTACTGCCGTTTCCGTAAATCATTTCATTATAAAAACGTGCATTCGTTTTGCTTCCAACCTTCACCAAAATATCAAAAAATATCAATATGCAGGATATTATTCGGGAATTAACTTGGCGCGGTCTGATTTACCAAACAACCGATGACGCACATCTCGCCGCATGGTTAATGGAAAAACCGCGAACAATTTATGCAGGGTTCGATCCGACCGCCGACAGCTTACACGTCGGACATCTTGTTGCGCTTATGAATTTGCGGCGTTTCCAGAAATTCGGACATCGCCCTATCGCTCTTGCCGGCGGCGCCACAGGAACTATCGGTGACCCCAGCGGAAAAAGTGAAGAACGAAAACTTATCACCAAAGAACAAGTCGAATACAATATCAAATGTATCGAACTCCAAATCCGTAAATTCCTACGCTTTGACCATTCGCCCACCGGCGCACTCCTGGTTAATAACGCCGATTGGTTCTCCCAATTTTCCTACATCGATTTCCTGCGCGATGTCGGAAAACATTTTCCCGTCAATATCATGTTGGCAAAAGATTCCGTCAAAATGCGTCTCGAAAATTCGGAATCCGGTTTAAGTTTCACGGAATTTAGCTATATGCTGATGCAAAGCTATGATTTTGTACACCTTTACAAAACATATAACTGCGAAATGCAAATCGGCGGCAGTGATCAATGGGGTAATATCACGTTGGGGTGTGAATTTGGACGCCGAATCGGTGCGCTTCCGAAAAACGGGCAATTGCATGGTTTGACAAGCCCGCTTTTGACAAAAAGCGACGGCGGGAAAATGGGAAAAACCGAATCCGGTACCCTGTGGCTCGATCCCGCTAAAACTTCGCCGTATCGGTTTTATCAATATTGGATCAATCTCGATGATTCCGATGTGGAACAAACTCTCAAAACTTTCACCGATTTGACCCAACCGGAAATTGAAACAGTTTTGGCAACTCATAAAACCGACCCGGGAAAACGAACCGCTCAAAAATGTCTTGCCGATGGATTAACGCAATTGGTTCACGGGGAAGCGGGGGCGGCTGTTGCACAAAAAGCAACGGAAATCTTTTTTGGCGGTGAAATTGCCGAACTGGACGATGCGCAACTTAGTTCCATTTTTGCGGATGTTCCCAGCAAAGAACTGCCGCATAACCGGCTCAACAACGGCTTAACAATAACCGATGCTCTTGTCGAATCGGGGCTTTCCGTGTCAAAAAGCGATGCACGCCGGACAATTCAGCAAGGCGGGGCGTACGTCAATAACCGGCAAATCAAAGACACGGAAACTATTATCGGAACGGAATACCTTGTCGGTGAAAGTATTATGGTTCTTCGCGCCGGAAAGAAAAATTACGCCCTCTTACGTTTCAAATAATTCCAATTATTAAGAGGAATCTCTAAAATTTATTCGTAACCCCTCATTTTTCAATAGCAAAAATTTGTAAATCTGAATTTTTAGAAGTGCCCAATAGTAAATAGTTCGCAAGCGGGATTAACATGTTGCGATAAAAATTCCGCTTGCAACACTATTAACTATTCACTCTAAACTATTAACTAAATGGTTGCCTACCTCTTATTGGCAACTTCCTGCGAATTTTCATTATTTTCCCAAAAAATATAAAAAATTAAAAAAAAGTTCTATACCTTCTGGAAATTTGTTTTTAGAGCGGGTACAATATTCTTAGTTTCTATGCGGTATGGTTAAACCGCATACAATATTTTCTATCCCAAAATATAGGAGTCCGTTTATGATGAAATCAACTCGCCGTAATTTTCTAAAAGCCGCAACAGTAGCCGGAGCCGGTTTTCTTGTTGCCGAAGGAAATGCTCAAGAAACAAGTAATTCCCCAAACGAAAAATTGGGGGTCGCCTGCATCGGTGTCGGCGGTAAAGGCGGCGGTGACGCAGACAACGCCGCTAAATTCGGCAATGTCGTTGCGATTTGCGATGTTGACAAGCAAACGCTTGAAAACAAAGGAAAAGGCGAAGCGTACCGCAAAGCAAAACAATATGTCGATTTCCGTGAAATGCTCGAAAAGCATGAAAAAGAAATCGATATTGTTACCATCAGCACGCCCGATCACATGCACGCCGCCGCCACTCTCATGGCAATGCGAATGGGTAAAAGCTGTTACACACAGAAACCGTTGACCCGAACCATCTACGAAGCCCGAAAACTCGCCGAAGTCGCAAAAGAAACCGGTGTTTGTACGCAAATGGGGAACCAAGGAACCGCATTGGATTCTTCCCGCATGGCAATCGCCCAACTCAAAGCCGGTGTGATCGGTAAAACATTGGAAGTGTTCGTGTGGTCAAATCGCCCCGTCTGGACACAAGGACCCGATCGCCGGTTGACATTGGAACGCTTTGCCGAAAAAGCACGCAAAGAAGCACCCGATAAAGCCGAAAAAGCAATCTGGGAAAAATTCGCCGATATTCAACGGAATTTGACCCGACTTGATTGGAAACTTTGGATCGGAACCGCAAAATACCGTGACTTTTGGCCCGGACTTTATCATTCCTTCCAATGGCGCGGTTGGTGGGATTTCGGCAGCGGCGCACTCGGCGATATGGCTTGCCATCAGGTAACCGTTCCGTTTGCGGCTTGCGGATTGAAAGACCCGACATGGGT
>JAITQV010000637.1 GCA_031288765.1 Planctomycetaceae bacterium | reverse complement strand
ATGATTTGTGTATTTTATCATTTTTATTTCAAAAAACATTTACAGGAAAATAACAATGGAATTTTTAAACAAAGTTGTTTTGATTACCGGTGCAACCGGAACTATTGGTCAAGGTCTTGCACGGCGTGTTGTTGAGGAAGGCGGGAAAGTGTTCCTGACCGATCTCGAACAATCAAAACTTGATGCGGTTACTGCCGAACTCGGAACAAACAGCCGAGCATTAGCCGCTGATTGCACCAAAGCGGCTCAGGTCAACACTGTAGTCAAAACCTGTCAAAAAGAGTTCGGAACAAATATTGATGTTCTCATCAATGTTGCCGGTGTTACGGGAAAAGGGGGCAAAATCGAGGAAATCTCCGAAGAAAACTGGGATTTTGTCTATGCGGTCAATGTTAAAGGAACATTTCTGTTCATTAAAGAAGTCATGCCCGTTATGAAATCACAAGGGCATGGTTCCATTGTCAACTTCTCAAGTAAGTCGGGAAAAACAGGTTCGGCGTTAATGAGTGCGTACAGTTCCGCCAAAGGAGCCGTCATCACGTTGACCCAATCTCTTGCCTACGAAGTTGCCAAACAGAATATTCGTGTCAACTGTGTTTGTCCGGGAATTACCGAAGCAACCGGAGTTTGGAACAATGTTTCCGCCGATTACGTTGATAATATGAAAATGCCGCATGATGAAATTGTCAAAATTTTTACGGCAAAAATTCCTATGGGACGGCTTGCCGCAATAGAAGATGTGGTCAATGTAACCTGCTTTTTAGCAAGCGACCGCGCCGCCTACATGACCGGACAAGCAATCAATATCACCGGCGGACGTGAAATGCACTAAAAAAAGTATTGCAAAAAAGCACTGCAAAAATGCACTGCAAAAATGCACTAAAAATAAAATATTGCCGGCGAGTTACCGGTGTAACGGTTTTTTATGCCGGCAATATTTTCCGTATTACTTTTACACACACACACACACAATTGTACTATGACTTTTACTATGACTAAAAAATGCTTTACCGGAATTTCGTTTTTGATCATTTATGTATTGTTCTTTGTTACGGTCGGGAATGCGCAGACGGCAAAGAATATCATTATTCTGATTGGCGACGGCAACGGTTTTAATTCCGAATGGGCGGGAACATATTACCGTTACGGAGAAGCCGGAAAGCAGCGTTATCAGACATTTCCGGTTGCGCTTGGCTGCACAACTTATTCCCGTACCAATAAGGATGTCGAACTTCCCGCCGGTGTAACAGGTTATGATCCGAAAGTGTTTTGGGAAACAATTGCCAACGGAACACAAAGTACCGAGTTTACAAAAACAACGGATTCCGCCGCAGCAAGTACGGCAATTCACGGCGGAAACAAAACAAGTAACGGAAAAATCGGTATGACGTATGATAAAAAACCGATAGAATTGATTTCGGAAATCGCCGTAAAACACGGCAAAAAAGCCGGAACTGTTACAACAGTTCCCATGTCTCACGCAACTCCGGCGGGATTTTCCGCACATGAAGCCGAACGCGGTGATTTGAAAACGATTTTTCTGCAAATGGTCTCAAACACAAGTCCTCTTTCTGTTGTTATGGGATGCGGACATCCGTTTTATGATCGCGGTAAACCAATCAAAATCAAAGACAATGAAGATGAAAAAGAAAAAACGAAACGCTTCAATTGTGTCGGCGGCGAAAAAAACTGGGAAATAATGAAATCGGGAACTCTCAACGGTTTCCGTGTTATTGAAACAAAACAGCAGTTTGAAGAACTTGCCGCCGGAAAGGGAATCATTCCCGATAAAGTTATTGGAGTTGTCCGTTGTCTTAACGATCTTCCTCCGGTTGACGGTTACTTGGACGATGTGGAGCAAACGCGGAAACTTCTCAATAAAAGTTATAAAAATACCGGTTGGGAGGAACTTCCCGGTTTGTCAACGATGTCGCTTGCGGCTCTGAATGTTTTAACCCAAAACAACCCCAACGGTTTTATCCTGATGATTGAAGGCGGCGCAATTGATCACGCGAATCACGGACGTGATATAGAGGAAAGTGTTTTGGAACACACGGGTTTTTCAAAAACGGTTGATACGGTAATTGATTGGGTTGAAAAGAACAGTTCCTGGCAGGAAACATTGGTTATTGTTACGTCAGACCATGAAACCGGACAAATCTGGGGACAGGAAACGTTTAACGATGAGAATAATAACGGTGTTTACGATGAGGGTGATTCTTTCAACGAGTTCCGGCAAGTTCAAAATAATGGTCGCGGCAAGATTCCCGGTGTTCAGTACAGTTCCGGCGGTCATACCAATGCGTTGGTTCCGCTTTACGCCAAAGGAGTTGGAGCCGATCTGTTTCTCAAACGAGTTAAAGGAACCGACCCAAAAGCCGCCCAATTTTGGAACTTTTCGGGACAATATGTCGATAACACCGATATTTTCCATGTTATTAAAACTGTTATCGTTCCGTAAAAAAATATATTATAAAAAAGCAATATTTCAAAGATTTGAAAATAAAATGGTTTCTGATGAGAACGTAACAGAAGAAAGAACTTTATTCAATTGCGTAATTAATGATCTAATACGTTATTCTCATTTATGTGAAGACGAGCTCCACAACAAAAACCTAATGTTCGTGGTTTTTAGTTGTGAACCCTTTGGTTTTAAATTTCCAGACAAAAAAATATTGCAAACATTAAAAAAAAGTAAAAAATTATCCAAATTAAAATTTCAAAATAGAAAAGCATATGAAACCTTAGGAAAAATTATATCCGGTGAACATGACCGACATTCACAGGAAAAAATAGAAAAGCAATATATCGAAATTTTGAATAAAAATCTGGATGAATTGAAAACATTAAAAGAAGGTGAAAAATTATCTAAATCTACAATTCAAAATAAACAAGCACTTGGTACATTAAGCAAACTTATATCTGGTGAAAATGACCGGCATTTACATGAAAACATAAAAAAGCGATTTATTGAATTTTTGAATAAAAATCAAGAGGAGTTGTCTCCATGGTGTAAACAATTATTAGGTATACAAGAACTTAAGCAAGTCTTAAATAGTTATATGGAAGAATATAATGTAGGATGGAATTGTTGCAGAATTGGAAATTATCCTGAAAGTTTGTTTTACATTGAACTATGGATATATTATGACGATGGGTAAAAAGACTTCGGTGAAATATTACCTACCTTATGACAGTCTTCATATTTGTATTTCCAATGTGTTGTTATATGAAATGTTATTTAGATAATTCCAGTGCAAATAAAAAAATATGTAACTGTCTGTTTTATTAACCACAGAATACACGGAGCACACGGAAATTGGTAAGTTGTTAATTTTTTTTATTTCTGTTTTTGAAATTTTTATTTTCCCAAAAAATGGTAAGTACTATAATGAAATCTGTGTCAATGTTTATATTGTGACAAATTCCGTGTATTCTGTATATTCAGTGGTTAAAAATAATTATTCGGGAAATGGCAGTCAATAAAACAGGCAGGTAATTATTAGGATACAATAATTTTTGGAAAATCCGATTATTTTTGACATTAAACATGAATATACTTGTTATTGGTTCGGGCGGTAGGGAACACGCATTGGCATGGAAGTTGGCGCAGAGTTCGCGGGCGAGCCGGATTTTTGTTGCGCCGGGTAACGCCGGAACCGCTACGGATGGAACCGACATTGAAAATGTTCCGGTTAAGGAAACAAATTTCCCCGCACTCATTAAATTTGCGAAGGAAAATAAGATTGGTCTTACGGTTGTTGGTTCTGAAGTGCCGCTTTGTGCCGGAATTGTTGATGCGTTCCGGTCGGAAAATCTGCGGATTTTTGGTCCCGATAAAGCGGCGGCACAGATTGAGGGCAGCAAAGTTTTTTGTAAGGAAATTCTCCGAAAAGGTTCTGTTCCGACAGCCGTACATCACACATTCAACACCGGTAATGAGGCAATTCAATTTCTGGACAATGACCGTGATATTCCGGTTGTGGTTAAAGCGGACGGTCTTGCTGCGGGCAAGGGGGTTTTTGTTTGTTCCAATCGGGCGGAAGCGGTTGAGGCGATTGAGCGGATTACGAAAAACCGTGAATTCGGCAATGCCGGTGATAGGATTATTCTTGAGGAGCGGTTGAATGGTCAAGAGGCGAGTGTTTTGGCGATTACCGACGGTAAAACGATTTTAACACTTCAACCGGCGCAGGATCACAAAGCGGCGTATGACGGCGATAAGGGACCGAACACCGGCGGCATGGGAGCGTATTCGCCAACACCAATTGTCGATGACGCCGCGCTTCATTGGATTGAAGAACATATTTTTGTTCCGACGATTCATGCGTTGCATTGTTCGGGGGTTTCATTTTGCGGGGTTTTGTATGCGGGGCTGATGTTGACGAAGTATGGTCCCAAAGTTCTCGAATACAATGCCCGGTTCGGCGATCCCGAATGTCAACCGCTTTTGTTACGGTTGAAAACCGATTTGTTGGATATTTTTGAAGCGGCAATTGACGGAACACTTGATCAACTTCCTCCGTTGGAATGGGATACACGGACAGCGGTTTGTGTGGTTATGGCGAGCAGGGGTTATCCGGGAAGTTACGAGAAGGGTTTTCCTATTCGCGGTTTGGCGGAAGCGGCAAATGTGCCGGACACAAAAATTTTTCATGCCGGAACAGCCATTCGTGAAGACGGGGCGATTGTCAGTAATGGCGGACGAGTTCTTAGTGTTACGGGGCTTGGCGATTCTGTTTCCGAAGCCAAATTTGCCGCTTATACGGCGGTTAAGTGTATTCGCTGGGA
>JAITQV010000691.1 GCA_031288765.1 Planctomycetaceae bacterium | reverse complement strand
GGGTCTTGACAATCCGCAAATCACCCTGATAATATCATCCTGATAATTAAGAACAATAAATTTCCGTACTTTCCGATCAACAAGGAATATCGAACAAATATTCATCGGAAAATATTCTATCAGATGAATACAACCGGCAAGGATGACGATAAAATACAGTACAATAACCAAAGAACAACCTATCTTGTTCTTTGGGCATTGTGTATTTCACATCTTTTCAATGATACGTTTCAATCGCTGATCGCAGCAAGTTATCCGTTACTGAAAGAGTCGCTTTTGCTGTCGTTTACCCAAATCGGGCTAATTGCAACAACATTTCAACTGGCATCGTCCATTTTTCAACCGATTGTCGGCTGGTACACCGATAAACATCCCCAACCTTATGCGTTGCCGACCGGGATGACTTCAACATTGGTCGGAATTGTTTTGTTGTCGCAGGCGTGGAATTTTCCGTTGGTTCTTGTTTCGGTTGCGCTTATTGGTTTCGGTTCGGCGGTCTTTCACCCGGAATCCTCCCGAATTGCCTACATCGCTTCGGGCGGACAATTCGGATTGGCTCAATCACTGTTCCAAGTCGGCGGCAACACCGGTTCTTCACTGGGTCCGCTTCTTGCCGCCATTCTCATTGCACCTTACGGTCAAAAAAATATTATCTGGTTTGGAATTGTCGTTTTCTGTGCCATTCTCTTTATGATTCCGATTGGGCATTGGTATTCGCAACGATTGGAACAAATTAAACCGCCGAAAAAAAAAGAACAAAAAAATTCAGCAACCAAACATTTATCTTTGTCGAAATATACGGTAATTTTTTCGGTTGCAATATTATTACTGCTTGTTTTTTCAAAGAATGTTTACACGATTAGCCTGACGAATTTTTACACGTTTTATCTTATTGAGAAGTTTAATGTTTCGGTGCAGCATTCTTTGATTTACTTATTTATTTTTCTTTTTGCGGTTGCAGCCGGAACGATTGTGGGCGGTCCTGTCGGCGATAGAATCGGACGAAAATATGTCATTTGGGTTTCAATTCTCGGAACCGCTCCTTTTACATTATTGTTGCCTTATGTTAATTCTCTTTGGGGAACTTGCGTATTAACAGTGATTATCGGAGCGATTATGGCGTCGTCTTTTCCGGCAATTTTGATTTACGCACAAGAATTAGTTCCGGGCAGAGTTGGAACGATAGCGGGTTTATTTTTCGGATTTTCATTTGGGGTGGGGGGGATAGCTTCGGCTTTTCTGGGCGGTCTTGCCGATCACGGCGGAATCGAATTGGTTTATAATATTTGTTCCTTCTTACCGTTATTGGGATTCATTACGTGGTTCCTGCCGAATATCCGAAAAAAATAATCCGCAGATTACGCAGATTTTCACAGATGTAGATTTTCAGTAATATTTTAGTGGAATTTGCCCAAACGTAGGTAATCGTTTCAACCAACCTTATTTTCAACCTGATTTTCCAAACAAAACAACCTTAGTAGCATCATGCCTTCCAACACAACTAACCTTATTACTTTATTATCATTTTTTAATAAGGTAATAAAGTTGTTATGGAGTGGGAAATATTGCTACTAAGGTTGTTTTGTTAGAAAAATCAGGTTGAAAATAAGGTTGGTTTTGTATCCTCAAAAAATAAACTTGTAATCTTATCAATTTACTAATTTCCGTGTGTTCCGTGTATTCAGTGGTTAAATAAAAATAGACAATTACCTTCGTTTCATTCTCTATTTAATATTATTTCCTTTCTCCCTCCCTCTAATTCTTTACCGCTAAAACCAAACGTTGATTTCCTGCGTTGTCTTTAATAATTCGTACCGTGTTCCAACCGGTGAAAAAAGCCGCAACCGATTGAGCAATCATCGGACTGCATTCCAACAAAACGTAACCGCCGGTTTTAAGCCGCTCCGAAAGTTGAACCGTAAAACGTTCGATAACCTCAGTGCCGGTAACTCCGGCAAGTAACGCCAATTGCGGTTCAAAATCTTTAATATGATTGGGGAGCGTTTCGTATTCCGACCGGCTGACATAAGGTAAATTACAAACAACCACGTCAAATGTTTCACGAACCTCCGCAAACAAATCCGAACAACGAAATTCAATCTGATTCTCAACCCCGTTCAAAACCGCGTTCGATTCCGCAATCCTGATTGCCTCCAAACTGATGTCAACAGCAATAATCGGCGTTTGTTTTACTGATTGGGGTCGGTTTTTCGCAATTGCAACCGCAATTGCCCCGCTGCCGGTTCCAACATCACAAACCGCCGGAGATAAATCGTTCGCAAAGGTTTTCAAAATGTCCAATGTTTCAAGAACCAGTAATTCCGTTTCAGGACGAGGAATTAAAACATTCCGGTCAACATTAAACGTAATAGAATAAAATTCCTTGAACCCAACCAAATAAGCAACCGGTTCACCCATTCCGTGCCGTTTAACAAATTCGCGAAAGAGGGAACGTTGTGTTTCGGTTGGTTCTGCCGCGAAGTTGGTGTAAAGTTCGATCCGTTTTATTTTCATTGCTGCCGAAAGAAGAATCTCCGCATCAAGACGCGGCATCTCAATTCCCTTTTTTTTGAAAAAATCTGTTGTCCACTCAAGCAAATGTTTTACCGTCCAAATTTCCATTGGGATTGGGAACTAAAAAATGTTCTTAAAAACAGATAAACCGCAAATATTCCGCCGGAATATTCGCAAAAAAACACGTTTGATAATTAAATGTAATTAAATATAGTTAGCGGCGGGAATTATCAAGTCGTTTATGTTGAGTTAATAGTTTAACAGTTAATCGTGGAAAACACAAGCGGATTCAAATATCTGAACTATGATTTATTTGATTTAGATGATTGATGTGATTGGTGTGATTGTTAAAAACAAGAACTTACGAATAATTTTAGAGATTCCCTATTAAAAATAAGAGGTAATTTCCTACCGTTCAAAGTATAGTAATAGCCCAAGTAAAACGGAAATCCGTTTTGCTTTGACCGTTGGTATATTTTTGTACAGTCAATGTTGATTGTTACACTCCAGTACGGATTGGCGTAACAGGAAAATAATTCAAAATGTTGACGGCGTTTCCACGTGCATAAATCAATTTTTTTGACAAATAGTTTCATAGCGGCGGTCTCCCAAACGGTGTGATTGTGTAACATTCTTTTTTGAAACATTGAGGTATTGATTACATGCTGTCTTGC
>JAITQV010000432.1 GCA_031288765.1 Planctomycetaceae bacterium | reverse complement strand
AGGCGAAGTACCGCTAAGTCCCTTCACAAAAACCCCTTGCAATAGACGGATACCTTTCTTTCACTGGAACCCGGTAGAATTATTGAAAAGGAATTTTTTATTGAAATCTACCCCATTTGTCAAGAAGGAAGCGGATTTCAGCAACCGGTATATACGTCTTTGGAAATTCATAAACCTTTTTATGCCGAGCGTTTCAAACCGTTCCAAACAATAATCGAAAGTAAATACCATTTCGCCAATACCCGCTGGATCGACGAAGGAACAGTCTGCGGATTT
This sequence comes from Planctomycetaceae bacterium, assembly GCA_031288765.1. GTDB lineage: Bacteria > Planctomycetota > Planctomycetia > Pirellulales > Thermoguttaceae > WRKP01. The sequence continues at coordinate 7,814 of JAITQV010000432.1, read as the reverse complement.
GGTATGTACGATCTCGGCAAGAGAAAAGATATCGTAATGGGTTGGTGCGGACAAGCGGCTTCCTGCGGATTTGCTTTTCAGATTTTGGCTGACGGAATGAATGATAAAAGCGCAAAAGAGAAAGTTCAACGTTCACTTGATTTTTTATCGTCCTTTCCTGTTGACGAACAGGGACTATTTCCCGTCGGCTATGATATAACGAAAGGACAATTTCACGGAGGCGATCCTGTTTCGTGCGGACAAGCCATGTATAACTTTGCCAAAGCGATTGAAACCGCACGAAAAAACAAACAGTACGATATTCGGCAATGGGAACATTTTTTGCAGAAGGTGTGCGATAAGCAAAGCAAACGAATCCTTGCGGCAAACTGGAATCCTCATTCTACCGCCGAAGCGTTTTATATTGCTCCGCTTATTATTGCCTGGCAGTTGTTCGGCGAAGATACTTATAAAGATGCCGCCGTTAAAGCCGGACAATTGTTTGCAGACAGACATTTGACGATGAATGGTTGTTATTGGGGCGGTACGTTGGATGCAACCTGCGAGGATAAAGAAGGAGCTTGGGCGGCATTTCAGGGATTTCTCGAACTTTATGAACGGTTGAAGACGCCGCAATATCTTACATGGGCGAAACATGCAATGGATGTGTGTCTGAGTTATGTTGTCGTTTGGGATATTCCGTTACCGGCGGGACGTATGGCTGATTACAATTTTAAAACAACCGGATGGACGGTTGTTTCTCCCCAAAATCAGCATATTGATGTCTATGGGGTACTCTTTGCGCCGGAAGTGTACAAGATGGGGATTTATCTTCAAGATGAACGTCTGAAAATGTTGGCTTTCGTCATGTACCGCAGCTGTTTTCAATTAACCGATTCACAAGGTAATCAAGGTGAGCAACTGCAACAAACCAATTTTGCCCAACGCGGTGATATGTCTAATGTACACATGTTGCGCGGAGGGTATTCTGAAAATTGGACGGTGTTTTGGATTACGGCTCATTTTCTTAACGCCGCCGCCCGTTTTATCGAAATAAATGTTACGCCGTAAACGTACTTGAAAATTTCCCGGTAAAAAACGTATCTATTCAATCATTCACAAATACACTATTGAGAATCATAGATTTAAGGTTTGTGATTGGAAATTGGGTACAATTTCAGCGGTTTTATGTTTTTCCGGCAGGGAATTGCCCGAAATTGATTGCCCGCCGGTATAGGAACTTCCAAAATCATTGAAAATCTACAATAAACCTTCTCACTACCGCCAATCGGCAAATTTCAATCACCGATTGGAAAAATCCAATCACTGATTGGCAAATTTCAATGACTGATTGGCAAATTTCAATCGTCGATTGGCAAAATCCAATGATCGATTGGCAAAATCCAATGACCGATTGGCAAATTTCAATGACCGATTGGCAAATTTCAATGACCGATTGGCAAATTTCAATAACCGATTGGCAAATTTCAATAACCGATTGGCAAATTACAATAACCAATTGGTAAATATCAATGACTAATTGGTAAATATCAATGACTAATTGGTAAATACCAATGACCAATTGGTAAATACCAACGGCTAATTGGTAATTGCCAACGACCAATTGGTAAATACCAATGACCAATTGGTAAATACCAACGGCTAATTGGTAATTGCCAATGACCAATTGGTAAATACCAACGGCTAATTGGTAATTGCCAACGATCAATTGGTAAATACCAATGACTAATTAGTAATTGCCAACGGCAAATTGGTAATTGCCAATGACCAATTGGTAAATACCAACGACTAATTGGTAATTGCCAATTACTCATTGGTAAATACCAATTTCTGCATTTTTCCCCTCCGAATGTTCAAAAAAGATACAAATTCGCCAAAAACTGCTGCGAAATAAAACAATTTGGTCAAATATTCCGGTTTTTTCCCGAACGACGCTCAGAAACCGGTCGTTCCCCTGAACGCTTTGCTGATTTTCCGGCAAGATTTACTCGCAAATGCTCCCAAGCGGTTTTTATTTAACATTATTTTGTTATGGCGGGCGAGACGCCCGTGTTCTTACCAAAGCCCCATTTGTTACTGAGGTTGTTTCATAAGAAAAATTAGGTTGAGAATGAGGTTTTTTGCCAAAATTCTTATACGGTCAAAATTTATTCTGTTGAAATATCACCCAAAACAAGCCCAAAATGGAAAACAATCAGGTTAATTGCCCGAAAAAGTCAAACCTCAAAACTCTTGAATCATTCGGAGCTTACCTTATAATAATGTCATTGGGCGGTTAATCAACATTACGACATAACTCAAATGATACAACTTAAAGGAATTATTCTTGCCGGCGGTGCCGGTTCGCGGCTTCATCCGATTACGCTTGGGGTTAGCAAACAACTTTTACCGGTTTTCGATAAACCAATGATTTATTATCCGCTTTCCGTGTTGATGCTCGCCGGAATCCGGGAAATACTGATTATTTCGACACCGCAGGATTTACCGCATTTTCGGCATCTTCTTCGTGACGGTTCGCAATGGGGTATCCGTTTTGAGTTCGCCGAACAACCAAAACCCGAAGGATTGGCGCAAGCGTTTATTATTGGACGGGAATTTGTCGGGAATGCTCATGTGGTATTGGTTCTTGGCGACAATATTTTCTACGGACGCAGTTTTCGTAAACTCCTCCAACACGCCGGAAACCAAAAACACGGCGCTTCGATTTTCGCCTATCAAGTCCGTGACCCGCAACGGTTCGGCATCGTTGAAACGGACGCATCCGGTAAAGCAATCTCTATCGAAGAAAAACCCAAAATTCCAAAATCACAGTTGGCGGTAACCGGACTTTATTTTTATGACAATCGGGTTCTTGATTTTGCGGCGTCGTTGAAACCGTCGGCACGCGGCGAACTCGAAATCACGGATTTGAACCGGATTTATCTCGAACAAAATGAACTCCATGTCGAATTTTTCGGACGCGGGTTCGCCTGGCTTGATACAGGAACTCCCGAATCATTACTCCAAGCGGCTGTTTTCGTACAAACTCTTCAGGAACGGCAGGGGCTTATGATTGCATCGCCGGAAGAAGTGGCGTTACGGGAAGGTTTCATCAATGCCGACCAAGTAGAAAAAATCGCCCAAACAATGAACAACGAATACGGACAATATTTGTTGCGGTTGGCTCGTGAACAAAATTAACGGGTTTTCCAAGTTTTCCGAATCAAAAATAGAAAGGATTTGACAATGTCAATAGTGTGGAGTGAAGGAATAATTCACGATGTTGAAATTCGTCCGTTAAATAAACGGGCTGATTCACGCGGCTGGTTGAGTGAGATATTTCGGGGCGATGAGCTTGCACCGGAGCTGTTTCCGGCAATGTGTTACATTAGTGAAACCCAGCCCAACGTAACACGAGGACCGCACGAACATACCCATCAAACAGATTTTTTTGCGTTTTTCGGTCCCGGCGATTTGAAACTGTATCTTTGGGATTACCGCCCGGATTCTCCAACTTATTGTTGCAAAATGGTTATTCCGGTTGGAATTTCCAATCCTGCCGCTGTGATTGTTCCGCCGGGTGTTGTCCATGCTTACCGGTGTGTGTCGGAAGTTCCCGCTTTGGTGTTGAACGCCCCAAACCAACTCTACGCCGGAAAAGGAAAAAAAGAAAATGTCGATGAAATCCGTCATGAAAATATCCCCAATTCGCCGTTCGTCCTTGATGAATAGTTTTTTCATTTCAAATATAATGTTTATTTTTCGTCTCAAATTTATTTCAATAAACAGATCATGACACAACGCCGTTATTTTAACACAACAGGACCTTGTGATCCTGAAATGCACTACATGCTTCCGCCTGCGGAACGGTTGGTGGGTGCGCAATTACACCGTTATATTAAAGATAAATTGTATTGGATACTTCATGCGCCGCGCCAAACCGGTAAAACAACATTCTTGAAGAGTTGGATGCGCGAGATCAACGCCGGTGATGAGGCAATTGCTTGTTATGTGAGTGTTGAGCGGTGTCAGGGAGTTCAGGAAGCGGAGCGGGCAATACCGGCTATTTGTACGGCTGTCAGGGACTACACTTCATGGTCGGGTCTTCTTGTTCCTGAATCTAATGATATTGATCCGCTGAGTATGTTGGGAGATATATTGAATAATTGGGCGAAACTCGTTTCCCCTAAACCTTTGGTTGTTCTTTTTGACGAAGTGGACGTGTTGGAAGGTAAAACTTTGATCAGTTTTTTGCGTCAATTACGCGGCGGTTTTGCGTCTCGCGGGGTTGGAACATTTCCCGTATCAATTGTGCTTGTCGGTATGCGTGATTTGAAGGATTACATCACGGCGGCGAAAGACGGTAAACCTGTCAATCCGGGGTCGCCTTTTAATATCAAATCCGATTCTGCCGTGTTATCCAATTTTCAAAAAAAGGATATTGTACGTTTGTTTGCTCAACGAACCGAAGAGACCGGACAACAAATTACACAAGAAGCGTTGGATTATGTGTATGACCAATCAAAAGGTCAACCTTGGATTGTTAATTCGTTATTCGGGCGAGCAACTTTTCGGGTACTGGACGAAGAAAACACTGAAACTGTTACAATAGAACATATATATCAGGCACGGGAACAAATGATCGACGCACGCGAAACACATCTTGATGCATTAGCGGTACGTTTGGACGATCCGCAGATACGGTTTGTGTTGGAATCAATAATTAGCGGAGAGCCGAATCCGTTGTTGGCAAAAGGCGAACCGTTTCGTATTTGTATTGATCTTGGTCTTGTATCTATTGAAGACGGGACACCTCAAGTTGCCAATCCGATTTATCGCGAAGTGATAGCCCGTCAGATGACTTACAGCACTCAGTTAGCAATTCCCAAACCGGATTGGCGTTGGCAAGCGGATGACGGTACGTTGGACATGGACGGATTGTTACGTGAATTTCAGGATTTTTGGCGGACAAATTCTGAAACTTGGGAGCAAACGGCAGATTATAGTGAAGCGTTTCCGCATTTATTATTGATGGCATTTTTGCAACGAGTTACCAATGGTTACGGGCGGATTGAACGCGAATACGCTGCTGGTCGCGGGCGAATGGATTTGGCAATTGAGTATAACGGTAAATGGGATATTATTGAGATTAAATTGTTGCGCAAAGGGCAAACGTTTGAGAAGTTGAAAGAGAGCGGAATTCGTCAGGTTTTGAATTATCGTGATAGTTTTTCTCCTCCGTTGTGTTCCAAAAACGGCAAACCTGTAAATTGTTATTTAATTATATTTGACCGTCGTCCCGAATCTTCACAATTAACTTGGGATGAGCGTATTCAATGGCTTGACGGCGTTGAAGTTACGGTATTGGGATGTTGAAAATTAGTATCTGTTCAGTCATTTGTTTTCATTATTAATACTGAATAATTACAAATAGGGTTTGCTAATCTTTTAACCGTAACTTTTTTAACGTAATAAAGAACAATCTTTCCTCTTTTTTTATTTCATTTTTGGTTCCGGTCGGTGGTATCGTGTTTCAGTATTTCATTGGCGTGGCGGCTGAAATAACCGCGTAAGTCTTTTGAATAATCTTCTAAAATTTTCCGACCAAGACCATCAACATCGCCAAGACGATACAAAGCACGGGCAAAACCGATTTCAATCAACGAATCACGACGGCTTTTTTCCGCAACACCGCCGCGCGGATCCGCCTGATCCCATTTTCGTGCCGTATCAAGATCACGGTGAACATAACCGGCAACACCCGGTTTTTTCAAATGTTCCGCAATCACCGGCGCAACCGATTTATCGCCAATCCATTCCAACGCCAGATAACAAGCCCGATGATGTGAAAAATCGTCGTCTGCTTTGAGTTTTTTGAGCAACTCCGAAATTATTGTTGCGCCGCGCGGGTCTTTTGTCCGTCCGAGCATCATAATGTAACGGTCTAGCGGACTTGACGCCCAACTGAACTGTCCCATCCCGCGAAAATTCCAACCTTTGTCCCAATTTTCAGCGGATTTCACCGCACTCAGCAACGCATCGGCTCCGGTCGGATCATACATTCCGGCAAGAACCATTGCGTACGCTAATTTATTTTCCGGCGATGCGGATTCGTGATACGCTTTTTGCAACAGCGGAATGGATTCATTCGGATGCCAAAGCAAATTTGCGGAACCTTTAAAACCGTCCGGCAATGTTTTGATGTCTTCCGGTAATGCGGAAATGGAATCGTCGTAATTGTCCTGATCCGTCAACACGGATTCGGGCAAATTGCCGATTTCGACAAGATGTTTTTGTACCGGTTTTATGTCGAGTTTCCGAAGCGGAACATCGTCTTTTGCCGCTTTTGCCGCAAGACAGCCAAGAGCATAACCTTGATTTTGCAAATCCGGCTGCATTCGGATAATCGGAATCGCATCACGGTGACAACTTGTCGCAAGACCGCCGACGAAAATTCCTTCAAGTCCTTGCGGCAAACAACTCCGCATCGGAACGTCACAAAAATGTCCGTCATGATGAAGATGTTCGATTTCCAGATACGGCGTCAAAGTATAACCATGCGTATCAAAATTGCTCCTTGATCGGACAATGGTATCGGGATATGTACGTTTATTGACCTGATCGAGAACCGTAAACGTAAAATCTCCTATAATTTGCGGACGTTCCCGCGTATCAAGAATTTTTCCGAAATCAAACGCATTGGGAAATTTTTCTTTTCCGTAAATAAAAACGTGTGTAACATCTTCCATATCGGTTTCGTCAACATACATATAATCGGTATTGGTGTAAGACGCTCCAAGATTTCGCGGCGGCAAACCGTGTCCTTGTGTTGCGATTTCTTTATCGTCAACATATTTCATTGGCGCACCGGCAATTTCTGCTATTCCGCCATGTCCGGTAGCGTCAATCACGACTTTTGCCAAAACAATTCTCGGTCCTTGCGGCGTTGTAACGAGAACACCTTTAACTGCCGGCGTTTCGTTTACCGTTTCAAGAACTACTCCGCTTCCGCGAACACCGTACCAAACATCAGCGCCGGCTTCGGCAAGTTTCGACCGCCACCAAAATGTACGTTGTTCGATATTCCATGCGGCTTTGCCGTCTTCAACTTCTTTGCAAAAACCGACACGATTACCCCAATAATAAATTGAAATCGCTCCGGCAGTTCCAACTCCGCCAAGATCGTGCAAATATTCGAGAACCAAGGTTTTTGCTCCTTGCCGTGCTGCGGAAATTCCCGCCGGTGCGCCGGTTGTTCCGCCGCCAACCACAACAACATCGTATTCGCCAACCACCGGAATTTTTTGTTCCGGCTGTTTCACAAATCCCAACGGTTTTTTGTACGCTTTGACATTCGAGAGCGATTCCTTAATTTCACCGGAAACTTGTTGTCGTAACAAAGCATTGTGGTTTTCAGACGGTATGATCGTTAAATGTTCAGGTGAAATAGGATCAACTGTTTTGACTGCTTCCGCCGCTAGTTTGCCTAACGCCCTTGACTTTTCAATAAATTCAATTGTTCCAAATTTTTTGAAATCCGATGTTGAAACAACAATCTGATCCGCTGTAAACTGTTGATTAGGATCAAAAGTTGCCAAACGGATTTGTGTTTCGAGTTCGTTTTGTAATGTCAAATCGCCTTTGAAATAATTAATTCCGGTTTCATCGGAAATATCAAATGTGTATCGGATAATCGGATAAACTCCGGCTTGGGTTCCTTTCGATGGTTGTCCGTAAAACGGTTCACCCATAATTTTGTACGATGAATTTTTCAGCAACGGAAACTTTGTTGTATCAATTTCTTTTGGTTCACCGCCAATCATAACATATTGTGC
>JAITQV010000417.1 GCA_031288765.1 Planctomycetaceae bacterium | reverse complement strand
GTGTTATTGAGCCGATGATTTTGGGTAAAGAGTATGTTGATAGGGAGTCGGACGATTTTTTGTACACACGAGATTTAGGGCTTATTCGGGAAGTCAATTCCCTGATCGAACCTGCGAATCCGTTTTATGCGGAAGTCATTATCCGCAAGTTATCGTCCAACACGCAATATTATTTAACGAAACCCGAATATCCTTATGATTTACCGCGTTATTTGCAGGGGGAACAAATTGATGTTGATTATTTGTTGCGTGATTTTCAGCAATTTTGGCGGGAAAACAGTGAGATGTGGATTGAGCATTATGATTATAAAGAGGCGGTGCCGCATCTTGTTTTGATGGCATTTTTGCAACGAGTTCTTAACGGCGGCGGGCAAATTGTTCGTGAAATGGCGGCAGGTACGGGTCGGCTTGATCTTTGTTTAATATACGAAAACCAAAAATATCCTATCGAATTAAAAATTCGTTATGGAAAAAAATATTTGGAGGAAGGTCTGGAACAAACCGCTCGTTATATGGATGTTTATGGTTGTAATGAGGGTTGGCTTGTTATTTTTGACCGCCGTGTCCGCATTAAATGGGATAGCAAAATCTATATGAAAAAAGAAAAAGTTAATGGGAAAACCATTACAGTTGTCGGACTTTAATAAAGTGTAACCAAAAGACAAATCAAACATTATTAACAAGGAGAATAAATATGACAAGAAAATTAGCAACTATTACAAAAGTTCGTGAAACGTTTCCGATTGAAGGTGCCGATTTTATCGAAGCCGTAACAATGACAACGAATGGCTGGGTTTGTGTTTCGAAAAAAGGTGATTTCGCACCGGGTGATTTCGGAGTGTACTTTGAAATTGATTCGTTTTTGCCGAAAGAGGAACGTTACGCTTTCTTAGACGGCAGGTCGAACAAAACAATGAACGATGTTGAAGGTTATCGGTTGAAAACAGTTAAATTGCGGAAACAAATATCACAGGGATTGTTATTGCCGTTGTCGCAATTCCCTGAAATTGTTGAACCGCACGAAGGCGATGATGTAACAGAGTTGTTAAAAATTGAATTGTACGAACCGTCAGTTAAAGTAACAATAATTTCCGGACAATTCCGAGTCGCAGGTAAATTTCCTTCTTTTGTACGAAAAACAGATCAAGAACGGATTCAATCATTGGACGAATCGCAAATCAAGGCTCTTGACAATAAAACTTACGAAATTACAGAAAAGTTGGACGGCACATCCGCAACTTATTATTACAAAGACGACCATTTCGGTGTTTGTTCCCGTAATCTGGAACTAAAAACTTCGTTCGGTAAAAACTTTTTCCAACGTTGTTTTGAATGGTTTCGGAAAAAAGTTTTATGGCGCCGGTTCAAAAAGCAATTTGGTTTTCCAAAATCAATTTATGAAGAAATGGCAGTGTTACACAATCTCGATAAAACATTGCCCGCACTTTGCAAAGAGACCGGTCATAACTATGCGGTTCAGGGAGAAATTGTCGGAACGAATATTTCAAACAATCGGTTAAAATTAAACAATGTTAACTTTTACGTTTTTGATATTTTCGACATTGATAAGCAAACATATCTTGATGCATCGGAACGATATGTTATTGCGGAACATCTTGAATTACTTCATGTTCCGATAATTGAAAAAGAACATATTCTGCGTTATGATGAAACACCAATAGAACAATTAATTAAATCGGCGGATGGAAAAAGCGCGTTGTCAACCGATAAAAAACGAGAAGGTATTGTTTACAAACAGCGCGGCGGTGAACCGTGGGCTGTTTCATTTAAGATCATTTCAAATGAATATTTGCTGGAACATGGAATATAACGCAACAATTCGTTTTGTGTAACCATTCACAACAACAAACAAAAACCGGTACGATATTTTGCCGAAACATCGTACCGGTTTTTTTGTGTCTTTACGTATTATTTTTTAATAATTATCACGAAAAACAAAATTTTCAATCACAATCAATAAAATTGTACGTGAATAGAATCCTTATTTTTTATTTCCGAATGAGCCGGTTGAAAAATGATCCGTTTCCGCCGACATCAAACATGGATCGGTAAGCGTTGTTTGGTTTTGAACCGGCACCGCCTCGAAAATAAAAAGTAAATCCAACAGAAATTTCCCAGTTTTCGCGTTGCCAACCGCCGTAACCATGCCCTTCTTCGGGAATCATTGCCGAAAAACTTCCGTTGAGCGACAAACGGTCATTGAGCGGAAATTCTCCCAATCCGGCTAAAATCGTGTCTCCGTATTCCGTCAAACCGCAACGAAATTCCGCAAGACCGCCCGACGCAAGATGTTTGCGAAGAAATAAAAGATAATATTTTTGAGCTTGTACGGTAAGTGAATATGTTTCACCAGTTGCGGTTTTCCAATTATTTAGATAATTGTTTCCTTTTTTCGATATTCCGAAACCGCCGAGTAATCCGTATTCGGTGTTACTGAAAGTCCGTGCGGAAATTTCATAACGAATTTGTTGAACGCGTACCTTGCCGTAAAAATCATCCTGAAACCAATCCAAAACCGCTCCGCCCTGAACCGGAAATGAAAGATCACGTTTGAACAAACCTGCCGTAACAAAATATTGATTTCGTCCGTTACGGTTTGTATTTCCACTTCCGTTGATGTTGCTCTGAACTGCCCGAAATCCGGCTTGTCCCGAAACGGTATGAAGAGGTGTTATCGGACCAGCCCAATTAATTCCTTCGGTGAATCCGAAATTCCCATTCGAACCGGTGTTCAATTCTCCCTTAAAACCTGTTGTTCCGGCAAAAATAGTTAAATTATCGAGCAAACCTGTTCCAAATGGTTTGAGTAACATCGGTCCGGCATAACCATTTTCCGAAACAGACGAATATTCGTTGTACATTCCGCCGTAAGTGTTCGGTAATGCCGACCAATTTTGAACATTGGATTCGTCAACAATCCATTCGCCTTCGTTGAGTGTTTCGTAATTATTGTTGACGGAAGACGCAAGAGTTGGAAATTCATCGGGTTGCGGAGTATTTTTCGTTCGAGTTTTAGGAACAATCGGCATTGTTTCCGAAACAGATTCTTCATTTAATAATTGTTGCGGAATAATTGTTGTTCCCGAATTGAGAATTTCGTCGAAATCGGCTTGTTGACTTACTGTTCGAATACCTCGCTTTTTGGCGGGAAGAGGAAGTTGCCGTCCCTTGCTCCGTACAACCGAATCCGGTGTGTAGTCTTCGTCAATAGTTTCCTCATCAACATTTGTTGGAAAAGCCGGTCCAAGATGAGGACCCCATTCTTCAGCATACAAGGTCGAAATGGAAAGACAAAGTATTACCAAAACGACAATAACTGAAATAAAAATGATTTTGTCTATTTTATAAAAACCGGTCGATTTTCTCATTTTTCCAATATTGCCAAGAGCCAATCATGCGGGAATCGGTTAATTCCGTAAATGTTGACGTAAAAAACGTCTTAACGTTTATCATCGGCACGGAATATTCGTTTCTTTCGGAATAATCGAAAAAATTGTTAATTTCCTAAAATTTTATCTATTTTAAATGAGCGATACCGACAATGAAGATTTTTTCAAATATTTTGCCGTCTGTTCACAAAATAATGCGATAAACTTCCGCCTGCAAAAAAGAATGACCAGCTGTTAATAATCCTCCTTCTAATAATAATCCTTTATCCAAAAAGAAGGATAAAAACATACTTGAATGGTCATAAGCCGTTTTAACCAACAGAATTAAATTTACTGCTAAGTTGTTCGTGATACTGATAATTAAATGGTTTGGAAGTTGGAAATCTTTGTTTTTGGGTGTAAAAGTGAAAAAAACATGAAAGAGATAATTTTTATCTCTCGTGAAATAGGTTTCATCTCTGGAGAGATAATTTTCATCTCTCGTGAAGTAGGTTTCATTTCTGGAGAGATAATTTTTATCTCTTGTGAGGAGATTTTCATCTCTCGTGAAATAATTTTTTTCTCTCGTGAGATGGGTTTCATCTCTGGAGAGATAATTTTCATTTCTTGTGAAAATGGTTTCATCTCTTGTGAGATGGATTTCATCTCTCTTATGTTTTCCGGCATTTGTAACATTTTTTCTTTAATCTTAACTCCGAAATGGTTAAAATTCAGTGTCAATTTTGAATGGAAAGGACGAAAAATTCTATTGAAATATTATGAGATTTGGGGTTTGTGATTGAAACCGCAATCCCAATCTGCAACTTCTAAAGCCGAGTGGGGAATTTACAACGCGTTACCGCAATAATAAAATAGAAGACTGTTGCCTGCAATCATTGAGCCGTTCCTTTTATTTTGAAACGAGTATTTTTATACAATGGCGTTGAAAACACTTCCTTTTAATCGTGAATTTATTGAAAAGCTGGCGGAACGGTTTCCAACGCCGTTTTACATTTATGACGAAAAGACGCTTCGCCGTAATGCCCGGTTGTTTACGGAATCTTTTGCGTGGAACAACGGGTTCAAGGAATTTTTTGCGGTCAAGGCGAATCCGAATCCCGAATTGCTCAAAATTCTGAAAACAGAATCGTTGGGCGGTGATTGTTCCAGTTTGCCGGAATTGCTTCTTTGTGAACGGGTTGGGATAAGCGGTGAAGAGATTATGTTCACGTCCAACAACACTCCGGCGGCAGAATTTGTCAAAGCCAAACAGCTCGGCGCCATTATTAATCTTGATGACATAACGCATCTGGAATTTTTGGAATATCATGCCGGTTTACCCGATCTTATTTCTTTCCGTTGGAATCCCGGAGCGTTGCGGGAAGTGGGAAAGCGTTATCGGCAATCCCGTCGAAGCGAAATACGGTTTGACAACGGAGCAGATTTTTGAGGGTTTTGCTTTGGCGAAACGAAAAGGTGTTCGGCATTTTGGGCTTCATACAATGGTGGCTTCAAATATGCTTCAAGAGGAATTTTTCGCATATACGGCGAAAACGGTTTTTGAACTTGCGTTGGAGATTGAGTGTCGGGTTGGGGTTTGTACGGAATTTGTCAATCTTGGCGGCGGTTTTGGGGTTGCATACCGGGAGGAGCAAACTCCGCTTAATATGAGGAAAGTTGCCGCGATGATTCGGGAAGAATACGACAAACTCATCGCGCCAAGCAATTTGGCTTCCATGAAAATTTTTACGGAATCCGGCAGACTTGTTGCTGCCGAATCGGGAACATTAATTACTCGTGTGATTCATGAAAAAAACACGTACAAGCGTTATATTGGGGTTGATGCATGTATGGCGAATTTGATGCGTCCGGGCATGTATGGGGCGTATCATCATATTAGCGTATTGGGCAAACCGGAAAATTCGGATATTGGTCTTGAAACGGTGGATATTGTTGGTTCGCTTTGCGAAAACTGTGACAAATTTGCGGTGAATCGGGAGTTACGGGCAATGGAGATTGGGGATATTCTGGCGATTCACGATGCCGGAGCGCACGGTTATGCGATGGGGTTCCAGTACAACGGCAAGCTTCGTTGTGCGGAATTGTTGCTTCAGGAAAACGGGGAGGTACGTCTTATTCGCCGAGCCGAAACTCCCGATGATTACTTCGCAACTCTCAATTTATAAGAAATTGCGTATTCATTCAGTCCTTTGTTAAACTATTGCGCAGGACAAACCTCATTTTTCTTCTAACCCTGCAAGTAGTGAGTTCAAAGGGGCTCTTTACATTAATTTTAATAGCGTTATCATTTTTGTTGTAATCTATTTATTTCAATAGATTTACGATTAACCCCCTAACACAAAGGATCGTAAAGATGAAAAGTAAACACGAACTAATGAAGGAATTGTATCGGCAAACCCGTATGGTTAAAACCCGCGATCATAAAATTGAGCAACTTCAACGTGATTTGAAAGTTGCGCACAAGGACTTGAAAGTGTCCGATAAAAATGCCGCCTCTCAGCAATCCGACTTAGAAGCCGCTCTGAGCAAACTCAGTGAATCTCAGGAAATTAACGATCTTCTTAAAACAAAATTAGCGTCCTACCCGTGCGGGGCTTTGAGAGATGTGGGAGATCCGATCCATAGGTTGCGCTTCGCTCCACCTACGGTTATGCAGATCACACCCTACCTAGCGGGGTTAAGATTCCGGTTACCGTGCGGAAACAAAAATATGTCAGCGAACACCGACGCAACTTGAAAATTAACAATTCAAAAAGGTAGGCGGCGGTGGGTGAAAACCCTTTGCCGAAACACCGCTTGCCGATAGGCAACCGGAACATTCAACATTACACAAATTCAAGGTCGGCTAACGCCGCCGCAACCGTTGCGGCGAACGGCTTTCACCCAACAGTCGCCTACTTTTTGTTGGCAAAAACCGTCGGTAATACCCTTCACACTTTTACACACCTTTGTTGTTTCCGTTGACATACGACTTTTCTTAATTCCTTGATTTGTATTATGTTAGGACTTGAATACAACGTAATTCCTTACCTTTAAGAACCGAAA
>JAITQV010000363.1 GCA_031288765.1 Planctomycetaceae bacterium | reverse complement strand
ACGGATGACTCGTGCCTACTCACGAATGACTCGTACCCGTCCACGGATGACTCGTGCCTACTCACGAATGACTCGTGCCTACTCACAAATGACTCGTGCCTACTCACGAATGGCGCGTTTCCACAAACAGACAATATATTATATGTCTTGAAAAACATATTATACGTCTCGAAAACCCTGCGCTGGGTTTGGAATTTGTCCGCTTTTTAACCATTAGGCATCTATTCAGTTAAGCAGGCAACCATTTAGTTAATAGTTTATAGTGAATAGTGTCGCAGGCGGAATTTTTACCGCAATGACAATAATTCCGCTTGCGAACTATTAGCTATTCACTCTAAACTATTAGTTAGAGTATTGGCTCCGGGTGTAATTGTGTTGATATTGGGCGTCAGATCAACTTCAATTTCACCGGCAGCCGCTTGAATCAATTGCAAAACAAACAAAATATTGTCGGAGTCTTTCCAATAGTTGTCGTAATGCCCAAACGCCGAATAAAATACCCGCCCTTTGCCTTCCAAACGCCCCCAAATAATCGGGCATGGCGGACGAGAGTACATTTCGCCCTTCATTTCTCCGGTTTCCAGCACGGCAAAAACATGAATATCATCGCCGAAATTTTTGTGAACATACCATTCGTCGAACATGCGGAAACTCTTGCCTTTTGCCGCAAGCCACGAAAACGGCGAAGGTTGAACAATAGAGACGGTTGTTTCCTGCGGCTGCCCGTGAATCGTAAACTCCGCACCAAATAATTTTGTAAATTCGGTGATTTTGTCTTTGGGTGAATTTTCGTAGATATTACCGCCGATGCGGTTTGAATCGGTGGCGGGATGAAAACCAACCAACCCCTTGCCGTTGCGAATTTCCGCCAACAAATTCTTCCAACCGGTCTCGGTAAGAGCCCATTCGGGATGTTCTTTTGAACCTTTTGCGAGTTCGCCGCTTGTCTGGAAAGCAAAAGCCGCAAAAGAACCAAGATCGCCGTCAAACACTGAACCGTCTTTGGTGCAAACAACCTCAATTCCCGCCGTTTTGCAAATATCAACAATCGCAATATCGGAAACAGACGGTTTGCCGTCGATAGATTTAACAGTTGAATGTTCATAACCGGCGGAGTTGGAAAAGTAAAGTATTTTTCGCGGTGTTTCGGCTGCTCCGGCAAAAAACACAACAGCAAATAATACCGTCAGACAACTAAAAAACACAATAATTTTTCTCATGGTTGGTTCCTGATGACAAATGATTACGGGAAATCAAACGAATTTTCGTAAATGGTCAATACTTCGTGCCGCCTGTTCGACGGTTCCGCATTCGACACTGAACACAATATCTTGCGGGAGAGTTTTGCATATTGCGGTAACTTTTTCCCAATCAATCACGCCGTCGCCGCAGGCACAACCGACAGGAGTACCGGTAACAATGCCGCGTTCGGCGTCGGATTGTTTGACGGAAATGTCTTTGGCGTGGAGGTGGACGAGTTTTCCTTTAATTTTTTCGAGCCAAAGGTAGGGGTCTTGACCGGCGAGGTAGGAATTGCCGGTATCGAAGTTGGCTCCGACTGCGGGCGAACCTGCCAATGCAATAATTTCGTCGTATAGATTGGGTTTTACGGTATATTGTTGGTGCGGTTCGATCCCGATTTTAATTCCGCGCGGTTCGGCAACAAGCGAGGCTTCTTTCAAAACGTATTTTATAAACGTGAAATCTTCCGCTTGAGTTGACCAGAATTGTTTGGGACCTTCGTCGGTGCACACAACTCCGGCGCCGATTTCCGCCGCGAAACGTACGGCTTGTTTGAGATAATCGGTGGAAGCGTCCGGTTTGCAAAGGGGACAATGTGCGGACAAAGCGGATGCTTTGACGGCGTATTTTTCGCAAGTGCGGCGAATACGGAGTGGGTCGTCCCACATGGAAACGCTGTGAAAATAACCGGCTTCGCTGAGTAATTCGCGTCCCCAATGCACCATCGGTTCAACAAATCGGTAACCGAGTTCCGCCGCTTTGGCAACACCCCATTCAAACGGTTTGTCTTCGGAGCGGATGTATTCCATATTAACGCCGAGAAGAATTTTTCCCATAAAATATTTTCTCCTTATAGAGGTTATAGAAGTAGTGATAATGTTGGAGGTAATGTTTACTGATTAACGTGAGCGATTAAAAAAAGTAATTGGCAAAAGGATTGTGTATAATTTATCCGAAAACGAAATTTCTGTCGTTTAAAATTTATCAAGTGTCAAATTTTATACAGATTTTCTTTTCGGAGAGCTGTCAAAAACTTTAACGGTATCTATTCAATCATTTGTTGAGCAATGACGCAGAACAAAATTAGTAATAGTTGAGGGTGAATAGTTCGCGAGCGGAATTTTTTCTAAAAGGTTTGTCTTCAAGAGGTAGGCGGCGTTTCACCAATCTTACAATTAACAATTCACAAGGTAGGCAATCGTTGGGTGAAAGCCCCTCGCCGAGCGATTGCGTCGGCGTTAGCCGACAGTGAATTTGTACAATGTTGGATGTTTCGATTGCCTATCGGCAAGCGACCTTTCGGCGAAAGGTCGCCTACCTTTTGACTTCCTTGCGAACTATTCACTACAACATCGCCTATCTTTTTGGTTTTATCTGCGTAATCTGCGGACAAATCTGTGTAATCTGCGGATAAAAATAATTCATCGCGGATAATATCGGAGCGAAACTTTTAAGATTTTCGGTGAACGATAGCCGACCTCTTGATTAACAATTTGCAAGGTAGGCAACCCTTCGCCGAAGGGTTGTGTTGGCGTCAGCCGACTTTCATATATGCGGTAGGGGCGAAAAATCTTTCGCCCTTACATTGCAACCTTTCGGCGAAACATCGCCTACCTTTTTGGTTTTATCTGCGTAATCTGCGGACAAAT
>JAITQV010000329.1 GCA_031288765.1 Planctomycetaceae bacterium | reverse complement strand
TTAAACAGGGAAAGAATAAAGTTTAAGAAATGGAAACCAAATAATTAAAATATAAAGAATACATAAAATTTTGTAGTTATTCGGTTCTTTGTTGAGTAATGGCGCAGGAAAAATCTCCTCTCAACCGAATTTTTGTTCTTAGCCCGCAGGGCGGGATGTGCATAACCAGCGGCGGAGCAAAGCACAACCTACGGATCGGATTGTGCAAATAGTATTGTCCTACGCCCTGCAAGGGCAACATAAGCCAGCCCGCCGCAACGCGGCGGGTAAATTATCCGTAAAAAACACCAACGCTCTGAAAGGGCAACATATTAGTTGATAGTTTATAGTGAATAGTTAATAGTAGAGGACGCAAGCGGATTATTTATATGTTTGGGTAAATAGAACACTTGCGAACTATCCACTATAAACTAATATTTCGTCCCTAACGGGACGAAGATTGGGAAATCGTAAACGGTTGCGAGATTTTTCGCCCCTACCAACAACGGGATTTACGAATTTTTGGATTGTTAATCGCGAAATGGGCGGGCGATTGCCGACCGGAATTTGAGACGGGCAAAATATTTTTGAGAAATTGCCGAAAAAGATTGACAAGTTGTTTTGCGGTTATTATGATAATAGGAGTTTTGGGGGATATTCCGGCAAGGATTGGGCGAATATTCCAAATTGTTTGGCAAAATTGCCGAACAATTCGGCGGGTTTGCCGAGACCTCCGGCACATGTGCCAAGACTTCCGGCACATGTGCCAAGACTTCCGGCACATGTGCCAAGACTTCCGGCACATGTGCCAAGACTTCCGGCACATGTGCCAAGACTTCCGGCACACGTGCCAAGGACTCCGGCACACGTGCCGAAGACTCCGGCGGGTTCGCCGAGACCTCCGGCACACGCGCCAAAGACTCCGGCGCGTGTGCCGAATATCTTGCCGAATGTTCACAGATCTTTTGATTAACAATTCCAAAGGTAGGCAATCGCTCGGCGAACAATTGCCTACCTTGCGGTAAACAACAAGGTAAACCCCGCCGCTAACTTTGGTGTCCCTATTGTTTGTGAGCGAAGAATTTTGAACCGGTTTATGGTTCTTCTTTCGGTTTTGAACAGCCCGGATCCAATAATTTTGTCCCATCGGTCGCCACCCCAACTTCAAAAACCCGAAAAAGACGCATCATGTCCAACATGTCCCCGTCCGCAAAAAGGGATTGGTCGGAAAACGCCTGACCAAGATGAGCAAACATCAATTCCCCTTCCGCCAAAAGTTTGTTGTTGCGGTAAGCCCGAACAGACGCCACCCCGCCAGCCTCCCGAAATGTCTCCAACTGAACCTTGTAAGTCAAAACTTCGCCGGGAACAACATCCACCTCGTAAAAAGTAAACCTCGGAATCTTGGCAAGAACAACCTTCTCCTTATAACCCTTCGCCTCGTACAAAAGCAAACCGGCAGTTTGCGCAATCCCCTCAATAATAAGCGAACCGGGCATCAATGGAGCAAATTTGAAATGGTCATGCAAATGATCTTCCGCAAGCGTTACCGCCTTAACGGCTTCGGCTCGTTTCTGACTTTCAAATACGGTTATACGATCAATCCAGTACCAGTGCATAAAACGCAGGAGATTCCGAATGTTCAGCGGTCAATTAGGGTTGGGGGTTGAGCTTTTGTTCAACAATATAGCACATGTCCCGAACCGTCAGAATGGTACTCAGATTCTGAACCATAGGGTTCGCTTCAAAAGAAGAAAGATCGGCAAAAGGCATACGTTTTTTAATTTCGGCAAGCCCCAATGCAGTAAGCTTGTTGTCCTTAACGTATTTTTCCTCCGTATCATTCACAATATCGTCCGGCACAAGTTCCCCGCGCTCGATTTTAATCTCGAAGGCTTTCTCCAAACGGAAAACAATGTCCAAAAGATCAATGGATTCGGCGCCAAGATCGCCGACCAATGTGGATTTTGGGGTAACTTCGTCGTCGTCCACCGCCAACGCCTCCACCAACGCATTTTTTACACCTTCAAATATTTCTTCCTTAGACGGCATATTTGTTTTCTCCTTCTCCGGTTTTCCAAAAAAATAATAAAATTTGTGAAAAAACTGTAAAATTCAACGCCGAAAAACTTCATTATCAACGTCAAAACAACCTCTTTATTGCAAGTTGCCGGAAAAACCGGCGGGAATGGATTCGCGGAAAAGTAAGAAAACACCGGAAAATAAACCTTTTTTTCTTATTTTTCGTGTTGATTCGGGTTATTTTTCCAATCGGGATTCCGAACACCGTTTTTTGACACCGCAAAATTCAATTGCGTTATTCTAACTTGTCCCCCATTTCAATCAAGAGGGGAGATTTTAGTAAATAGTTGAGAGTGGAGAGTTAATCGTGCCGCAGGCAAATGATAACCGTACCGGCAAAACTCCGCTCGCACCGACTATTAACTATTCATTATTGACTATATTAACTATTCACTAAAAATCCCCCCTCTCTTGTCAGATTGAGTGAATTGTTTATATTTAGTGCGTGTAATTTATTTGAGATAAATTATTGACCGTATTCGTCAAAAATAATCAGAATTAATCAAACTCTATTGATAATTAAGGATTTGAATCATGTCTCGTGTTTGTGAAATTTGCGGAAAAGGCGGGTTGATAGGGAATCATATTGAAACTCGCGGGAAGGCAAAATATCTTGGCGGAGTTGGAACCAAAGTAACCGGCATAACACGCCGAAATTTTCTGCCCAATCTCCAAAATGTCCGAACAAGTACGGAAAACGGAGTAACCAAGACATTGAAGGTTTGTACGCAATGTCTTCGTTCCGGTGCGGTGCGGAAACAAGTTAGAAATGCTCCGTTCAAGCTTGCTCATGAATTGGAAGCGGCGGCTGCCGGAAAAAGAATCGGCGGAAAAAGAATCAACGCCCAAAAAAATAAAAAAACTGCGAATAAAAATAAAACAAAAAAATAGAAAATAATTCGCAAGTGTTCTGTTTACCAAAACGTATTAAATAATCCGCTTGGGCGGTGCGTCCCTACTGCCTATTCTGCCGGCACTTCACCGGCATCAAATCCGATTAACAACAGTTATTGAACTACCTGATATTGAATTACTTGATGTTTGGGTATTTTCTAATTGCTCTCTATAAACTTGTATTTTTTAACTGATTACGCCCCGTTGGATCTTTCGTTTTGTGGTATTCCTGTTGCCCTGCGCTATGATATTGAGGGCTTTCAACCCTATTTTCGGGGCAAATCACCGAATAGATACAATTATTTTTTTGTCCGTAATTTTTCGTAAAATCGGACGTATTGTTCCGCACTCTTTTGCCATGACCAATTTTGCCTCATACCATTTTGCATTAAACGCTTCCAAACCTCTTTCTCATTCCAGTAAACATTGAGTGTCCGCCAAAGAGCCGTGTTGAGATCATGCATCGAATCCGAATAAAATGAAAATCCGGTTGCCGTACCGTTGAATAATGTTTCATCGTTAAAGTTGACAACCGTGTCCGCAAGACCGCCCGTCTCATGAACCAAAGGAACTGTCCCATAAAGCTGGCTGTACATTTGATTCAATCCGCAAGGTTCGTATCGGCTCGGCATAAGAAAAATATCGGAACCGGCTTCAATTTTGTGCGCCCATTTGTCGGAAAATTCACACCGCACCGCAACATTTTGAGGATAACGTTGCGCGAGTTCGGCTAAACGTGTTTCCAAAACAGTATCGCCTTTTCCGAGCAAACAAAATTGAATACCATGTTTTTCAACCCAATGCGGAATCGCTTCCGCAATCAAGTCAATTCCCTTTTGATAGGCAAACCGGCTGACAACTCCCACCAACGGCACATCAGCTTGAACCGCCAATCCCAAACCCGTTTGCAAATCCTGTTTGCAAAGCGGCTTTTTTTCAAAAACGGTTGCGGCATCAAACGGAGCAATAATATAAGGGTCTGTTGCCGGATTCCACCGTTTGGTACACACGCCGTTTAAAATTCCGCGAAGCATTGGGCTGCGGTATTGAAGAACCGACTCCATCCCACAACCAAAAGCAGACGACTGAATCTCCAACGCATAACGAGGGCTCACAGTGGTAATACCGTGAGCAAACATGACCGCTGTTTTCATCAGATTCAGTTTGCCGTAAAACTCCATCTGATCGTAAATAAAATGTTCCCAGCCAATCCCCGTCAAAAGCATATCCCAATGCCAAAATATCCCCTGATAGGCTAAGTTATGAATGGTATGCACCGTAACAATCTTTTCATAACCCTTTTTATCACAATACAAAATATCCTGATAAGCCGGAATCAATCCGGTTTGCCAATCGTTTGAATGGAGAATGTCAACCGAAAGTTCCAACGCCGTAATAGATTCCATCACGGCACGGCTAAAAAAAACAAAACGTTCGCAATTATCGCTATAATCCGTACCGTTTTCGGAATAGAGTTCGAGACGGTCAAAGTAATGATCCTGACGGACAAAATAGATAGGAATTTCCGTTCCTTTGAGGGTTCCTTTCCAAAGTTCGGCAAGAATGGTTCTTTGACCGACAGGAACGGAAAAACGAATTGCGGTTTTTTCAATAGGTTCTCCGCAAGCAAAAACATGACGATAAGCAGGGAGAAAAAGAATCGGTGTATGCCCAAGTTCCGCCAATGCTGTTGGGAGCGAGGCGCAAACATCCGCTAAACCGCCCGTGCTGGCAAAAGGAGCCGCTTCACTACAAGCAAATAAAATGTTCATGGGTTTCATTATTCCGTTTGAGTTGTTTCGAATTGAAGAACATTTGTAATATTTTATTCTCTCTCATTGTAACCGATTCAATGAATAGTGGATAGTGGAGAGTTGATCGCGGATAGTTAAATTAACGCCGATTTTCACACAATAACACGAGAAAACTATTACTATTTTTGTATCTATTCAGCGGAATGTTTTTTTATTGCGAAATGTTCAAAAAAATGTTTTGTGTTATTTCGCGGAAATGGGCTGAAAGCCCTTAATCAGTAGCGTAGGGCAACGCCCTACGAAAAGGGTATAAATAAAATGAAGCCCTGAAAGGGCGTAATCCGAATTAATCCCACAAATACCGCTCATCGTATTGTATTTTATATTTTTTCAAAAATATCAATAGTTCCTCTTGAAATGTACGTTTACGGTGATGTTCTTCCTGACTGTCTATATATTCAGCAACTTTTTCTACTTCCGTCGGATTGACCGAAAATACACCATAACCGTCTTGCCAATAAAAATTTTCATACTGTTTGCCTTTTGTTTTCATCCATTTTGAAGATTCTTTTTTAACTTCTTCCAAAAGTTTAATCTGTGCTATCTTTTTCGATAGCAGACAACAAATATGTATATGGTCGTTATACCCGCCAACGCGAATAGGGTTACATTCCAACTTTTTACAAATACCGCCGAGATATGTCCACAATTCATGTTTAATTGTGTCATCAATAAAAAGACAACGGTTTTTGGTACAAAACGTGATGTGAACATAAACATTTGATAATGATTGCGGCATGATTTTATGTTTAATAATAACAATAATAATAAATGATTGATTACGCCCTTTCAGGGCTTCATTTTAATTTATATCCTTTTCGTAGGGCGTTGCCCTACGCTATTGATTAAGGGCTTTCAGCCCACATTCTCTAAACGACACAAAACGATTTTTTTATACGCTTCAACAATTCAAGGAATAGTTGTCTATTTTTTTACGGTAAATATTAACATTCATTTTCCCGAATCGGTTATGAGCCGTATTACGGTATTTGCTTCGGTGCGGCGGATAATACGGCGTATTTCAAGCAGGCTGATCGTTGCAAGTACCCGATGAACAGGTAAACCGGAAATACTAATAATCAAATCAACCGGCGTCGGATTTACCGTAATTAATTGTAATATTTTCATTTCCGTTTCATCAAGCTGCCAATCGGCAGGTATGGAAATATTGGGTGCGGAAATTTTGGTTGTTTCTGTTTTGGGAGTTTGCGGCGGTTGAAGTGAAATAGTTGATTGGAGTTGCGGTTTTGGTTGTGATTGCGGTTTGGGTTGCGGTTTAACTTGCAAATCAAGATGTTTCACTAAATCGTCTGCGGACTCCACAAGAATTGCGCCGTTACGAATCAGTTGATGACAACCTCGTGAAGATTCCTGATCGATGCGTCCGGGAACGGCAAAAACCTTGCGTCCTTGTTTGGCGGCAAGAGTTGCGGTAATCAATGCTCCGCTTTGGGGCGGAGCCTCAATAATTAAAACGCCCAACGACAAACCGCTGATAATTCGATTTCGTTGCGGAAACATTCCGCGCTGCGGTGTTTGATCCGGCGTGTATTCGCTGATGATCATTCCGTGAGTTGCGATATTTTCGGCAAGATCACGGTGTTCCTGCGGAAAAATATGGAGCAAACCGCCGCCAAGTACCGCAATTGTCCGACCTTCAACCGACAAAGCCCCGCGATGAGCCGCTCCGTCAATCCCCACCGCTAAACCGCTGATAATCGTAAAACCGTATTGCGAAAGTTCCGCCGCCAGATATTCCGCCTGCTGATAACCGTATTGGGTGGCATGGCGTGTACCGACAATAGCAAGAGCAAGATTGTCCGACGCCTGAAATTCTCCCTTCACGTACAAAAACAGCGGCGGATTATCTATTGTCCGCAACAACTCCGGGTATCTTGCATCTTGTTTTGAAATCAACGAAATACCGTTTGTCCGGCATTGGGCAATCAGGAGTTCAGGACGGTAAACGGAACGGGCTTGTGAAATATTGTCTGCAATTTTAGAACCGATTCCCTCAACTTCCTGTAACTGCGATTTTGTTGCGTTAAGAACCGATTCGGCATTTCCGAAGCGATTAAGCAGCCGTTGCGTCAACATCGAACCAATCCCGTCCGCCATATTAAGCGTGATTTCGGGGATCAACTCTTCGGGCTCATAATTTCGTCCGCTGCCCGAATGTTCCGTAGTTAAACTCATGTCTGTTGCAATAGTGTTCGTCTGTTTCGGAAACCGAATTTGCAGGTTCGTTGACCATAAGTTCTGAAACCGTAAATTTTGAAACCGAACCGGTTACAGTGCGGTTACAGTGCAATTTAAATAAGCCGAAAATAATTATCTTTGCACATATTTACACATAACAATATTTCGGTAATATTGCAAAGACTTTTGGCTGTATTCAAACGGTATCCGGCGTAACCCTTCATTTTTCCCGTAACATTTGAACGGTTACACGGTATTTTTTACCGGTTTCGGGCATACGCGGCACCGCAGGTCGGACAAACCGAAGACGAAATCAAACGTCCTCCGGCATTGGCGGCGGAACCGGAACGAACAGCGGAATTCAATACGGCACTGCTGTTTGTTGCGACATTTTTATTGCAGGTTGGGCAATAAGTTGAGGTGGGACTTGATGCTCTGGCTGCTGCTGATCCGCTGTTACAGGTTGCACAATACACTCCTGACGATTGTGTTTGTCTGGAAGTTGTGTAGGTAACGCTGCGGGTTTGTTGCTGCAACTGTGTTGATGACCGCAACACGGCACCTTGGCTGACCGCTCCGTAATTCGCATACGATCCGTATGATGAAATTGCACTCATGGTAATTCCTTTATCAAAATTAAATTTTCCGTACAATCCGTACAAAGTAACATTGCTTTATACACAAACTCAAAAGCATTTTGTACCAATTACCGGCAAGGGTCGGTTTTAAAACGTAACCGCATTGGGTTGTATTGTGCGGCAGCCTGATGGACTTAAAATGACCGCCCTTTCAAATGCTGACAAAGTATTCCCCGCAAATTGCGAATCGTCAACTTTGGCGGGTAAAAAATTCTCAAAGAATGAAAAGAAAACTTCCGGTTTTTTCGATTATGAATATTATTCGGAAAACAAAAACCGAAAACCCAATTGTACACGTGTACTATTTCAGCGGAATTTTTATATTTATTCAGTCAGTCAGGCAATCGTTCGCCGATTTTACGATTAACAATTCACAAGGCAGGCAATTGTTCGCCGATTTTACGATTAACAATTCACAAGGCATGTAATTGTTCGCCGATTTTACGATTAACAATTCACAAGGCAGGTAATTGTTCGCCGAGCGATTGTGTCGGCTTGTCCCCAATATCCCTTTTCCTGCCCCTAATATCCCGTTTGTAATCCCCAATGGTTTAGTTTTAGGAAAAAATAGTTCATTTGGCATCCCCAATGGTTCATTTGGCATCCCCAATGGTTCATTTGGCATCCCCAATGGTTCATTTGGCATCCCCAATGGTTCATTTGGCATCCCCAATGG
>JAITQV010000327.1 GCA_031288765.1 Planctomycetaceae bacterium | reverse complement strand
TCCGTAGGTTGCGCTTCGCTCCACCTACGGTTATGCACATCTCGTCCCTTGCGGGACTTGAAGGCAATCAAAACAACCAACATTGTACAAATTCATTGTCGGCTGACGCCGACGCAATCGTTCGGGCGAAGGGCTTTCACCCATGGTTGCCTACCTTATGAATTTTTAACCGCAAAATCGGCGAACGATTGCCTACCTTTTGTTTTTGTCGGGTTGGAAATTCCGATCCGTAGGTTGCGCTTTGCTTCAACACCGGTTATGCACATCTCGCCCCGCGGGCTAAAACCGCAAGCGGAATTATTGCCGTTAAGCGGGAAATCCGCTTGCGCCCTCCACTATTAACTATTCACTATCAACTATTAGTTATTAACTATTGATGATTTTTTTTTCGAGTTGGTCGAGCCGTTCGCGGACATCACGGAGTTCGTCGTCCGTCAACTCCGCCGCCCCAAACCGCACACGATAATACGCATCAACAACAGGACGCGTTTCCGTTGTATAACCGGAATGACGAATAAATTCGAGCGGCGTTTCTTCGGGACGGCGTTCACGCCCGGCACGAATCAATAACCGCTCCATCCGAATATAAAAATCAATCGTCGCCTTGCGTCTCCAACCCCTGCCCGAACCCCGAAATAAACGCGGTATCAGCCACCGGAAACACCGCCAAAATAGAAAAATAAAACACACAAAAAATCCAACAAATACCGCAATATTGCCCCAGTCCCGCCAACGCCATTGAACCTGCGAAAAAAATAACGTTTTGTAAGTCCGCACAGTTTCCACCGCCAGACTTTTCCAAAATTCAAGATTAAAAACCCGATACGCAATAAAATGAAACGCCGATTTAATCGGTTGATAAATCCATTGCGATTGTTTGGAGGAATTCATATTCAGGACAAATTCTCCCCACATTGTTTGAATCCATTCATTCAGGTCGGTCAGGCTGAACGACACGGTTTTCATTAAAGTTGTCGATTCGGCGGCGGGCGAAGGATCAAGCCTCATCCAACCGCCGTAACTCCACCAATCGGCATAAGCACCGGCGGCACGTTCCGAGATGGATTCCGGCGGCAAATATACATCCACCCACGCGTGAGCATCCGACTGACGCACAACCTGAACTCCCGTCGCCGCCGCGTGCGTTTTGAACCCGACAATCACCCGCGAACCTATCCCGACACTCCGAAGCATCAACGCCAACGCACCGGCAAAATATTCACAATGCCCCGAAGGATTTTTTCCGATGAAATCTTCGAGCGGATCAAGCGTATAATCCCGTGTTGTTCCGCCTAATTTGTATTTGAAATAG
Organism: Planctomycetaceae bacterium; assembly: GCA_031288765.1. Taxonomy (GTDB): domain Bacteria; phylum Planctomycetota; class Planctomycetia; order Pirellulales; family Thermoguttaceae; genus WRKP01. The sequence continues at coordinate 5,622 of JAITQV010000327.1, read as the reverse complement.
TCGGATTCCAGAAATTGCCGTTCCATGTACAACGCCCGTCCGATAATGTTTTCTTTGGGAAACTGCGATTCCGCATCCCATTTTTTCGCCAATGATTTTAACGTATTCAATCCTTGTTCGGGAATTTGGAGAACATTCTCGCGGTGAATCGGTTCCTGACACGGAATGATCGATAATTGTGTGCCGTGTTTGAATCCGGTTGAATAGACGGTTGTTGCAACCGTGTCTTGGTGGGTATGCCGTTCTTCAACACGGTCTCCGAATGACCGCAAAGGCGAAATTCCCGATTCATTGCCGCGGCAAAAAAATGGCCACGGAGCAAAAAAAACGGTTGTGTCGAGGGGTTGAATCACCAGATGCAAACTCAACAAATCGCCGGCGTCTTCGAAAAAGAGTTTTTCCCCTTCGCCGGGTTGGACGGGTCTTCCCGGCAATCGGGCAAAATGGGAAACACGGACTCTTTGAGAATCGGTATCGTCATCGGGTAAATCATTCCAAAAAGGGTTGAATGATTTGCGCGGTTTCCACGCCCCGTCCGCATAAGTGTCCAACGCTATACCGCGAAAATAAAGTGTTGCGCCGATAATTTCGTCATAAGGAACTTCCGCCTCCGAATCTTCTGCGGAAGGGATACGTTTGTCGGGAAGTCTCATGAACAGGACGGACAAAACTTCGCGGTGATAGGGCAAAACCGTACCAAGCGAACCAAGCCGGATTTCCTCCCGAAACCCCACCGTTCCAACCGGTTGACGAAACGGTTTTGTCCATTGATCATGACCGAATTTGATCGTAAATCCCCACAAATCCGTTCGCCCGATTCGCGGAATCAAACAGAAAATGATTACGGCAAAAAGCAATGCGAAAAGTGTTCCGCTAATCAGGTGTCCCAACAATTCGCTTCGTCCGTTGTCCAGAACGTTGAAATTCATGGTGCCGCCGGAAAAACCGGGGCGTTCCGCAAGAAGCGGGAAACGTTGGCGGTTGCCGTTTCTTTTCCGCCGCGCCTGCCGTGAAACCGGTTCCGGCACGGGAACCAACTCTTTGGGCGGAGTTGGTTTCGGGGAAAGGTTGGGGGAATTGTCCGGTTTGGCGGATGGTTCGGTGACGGTTTCCCAAGTTCCGCTTCGGCTGACGTTTTGTTCCGGCGGGAACACCGCAAAAAGAGAACGCAAAATTTCACGCGGAGATAATTTCCGGTCTTCTCCTTCCTTTGAACCGGACGGAAAAGAGCGGGAATTGGAATTGGAAAACGAAAAGACAACCGACAAAGGTCCGGTAATAAGAGTAATAAGAGCGATCCGAACCAATTTACCGCGATCCTGACGTTTGGCGATTTCGGTGCGCAGCGAATCAAAAAAGGTTTCGACAAACGAATGGGAACGAAAATAGCGGTTTTCTTTTTGCAGGAAAATCATGACGAAGGCACAAAGCCCAATGAAAACATACACAATTAACAAAAATACAAAGAGGATACTTTGTTGCATGACGGTGGCGACAACAACTTGAAGAAGAGAGATAAGCAAAATTTGCCAACAGAATCGGGTTTCTTTTTCCCGAAAGAGCAGAACCATTTCGACGAACACCAAAACGCGGGCGATTGAGAAGGCGAGGTCTTCGCCCCAGTTATGGATAATTTCGCCGAAGGTGCAGAAGACGATAATCAAGACCAACACATTAACCGTCCAATCGCCGAGACGAATAATTCGCCGGTAATCCGTCAGATAGAAACTGATTATGGCGGTGAGGAACATGAAGATTGGCAAAATGGATTCATGTTGTCCCAGCCCCAACATGAACGAAGAAAGGCAGGTCATTAAACCTAAGGAAACGGCAATACCGTAAGAAAGACGCATGGGGTGTGGAATATTTTAGGGGGTGGTTGACGGGTAATTTAGGAAAGCGGGGATTCTATTAAGATCAGTGAGGTGTTTATTATAGCAAATGAATTTTAGAAAAAAACCGGAGAGTCTCAGTCTTCAACCATTTAGTTTTAGAAAAAGACCGACCGATTATAAAACTTCTCTCCTTTGTCTTTATAAACCTGCAAGGGACGAGAGTGTATAACCGGTGTTGAAGCAAAGCGCAGCCTACGGATCGGAATTTCCCAACCGACAAAAGGTCGGCAAATGTTCACCAATCTTAGGATTAACAATTCACAAGGTAGGCAATCGTTCGGCGAGCGATTGCCTACCTGACGCAAAATCGGCATAAGTCTTTATTTGTCAATGATTTATGAAAACATATAAGAGGCTGTTCACTGCCCGGTTCACTCCTAAAAACGTTGGTGTTCACCAGGAGCAGGGAATTAATGTTAAAATGTTGATTGTAAACAAGTTATGAAATATTTGACGTAAAACGGTATCGGGAAGTTCACTTTAAAGTAACTATAATACGTTAAGCATATTACGGTATTATAATCGGGAGGTTTAGTGGTGTACTTTGAACAGTAAGAATTATTCTTTGACTGGTAATAACTGGTTGCAGATCATCACTCCTTGTCAGTAATATCAAAATCCAGAGCATCTTCAAGTGATGACACAATCCAACGTTCCGTATTTCTGTTGTTATCTGTCCAGTTAAAAGACCAGATGTCTTCGATTTCTTTCAGGAGATTGTTCATCATTTCCTGATTTTTTTGATTTTCTCGATTGAACGGCAATGGTAATTCCAAACCATTAATAATACCACTGCCGTTTGAGACATTGATATTATTGATACGAGATTCAATTCTGTGTGTCCAATCATTGATATTTAACCCAAACGCCGTGTCGGTATAGGAGGCATTGCCGTTTAATTCCAGATACATCTGTGTTCTCCGCAATGCACGCAACAATTCATCCTGATAGGAAATTCCGTCATGCGAAGAAGTAATCGAATAAGAACCGTCAAGCGACCACACCCAAAAATCATAGGGAGTTGTTTTCGATTTATTAATCGCGTCAATTTCTGTTTCAATTTGACTGATTTCCAGTCGAGCATTGGCTACCGTGTTTCCGAATTGACCATCGAGAATATTCAAATTGCCGGTAATACCGTCTGAATGAATGAAGACATCATCCGAATATAGTTTCGGCATAGTGAAATCGCCGTCAGAGAAAATTTGTTTGACGGTTGTTGTATTCGCTATTTCCTTGTAGTCTGTTCCTCCCTTCGTCTCTGCCGCAAAACCAATCTGCGATAACCCGCAGTCCTTTCCGGCAATAAGATAATCAATCACCAGATTATCAACCTTAATCACAAAAATATTATCATTGGAGATAAATTGTTCATCCAAATTTAAGGTTGCATCTTCTTTGTTTACGGATAAGAAAATCTCACCAACAAGTTTCACTGTAATCTCTGTTGTCAACAACTGTTTATTTGCGGTGTTATATTCACTGGTAGTAAATTTATCAAGATAGATATGAACGGCGTCGGCGAGCTGCTTAATACCGATATTACTTGAAACAAAGTCAATTTGTTTCGCAACAATTCTTTCGATGCCCATTTCATCACTCACTGTCGTTAATAACATATCTTTTCCGGTAATGACGTTTCCCAGAAGGAATGCCGAGTTGTTGATATTATGAACACTGATACTTCCGCCGGCGATCACATCGACCTTTCCTTTGAATGAACCGATAAACTTACCGAAGTCGTCCGCTTTATTATCAATAAGGGCATTATCATAGACTTCGCTATGACCTGTTAAATCGTTACCGGCAACAAGATAAATTCCGCGCAAAACCGATTCCGTTACATCATTAACGGAGAATGAAACCGCTTCATCATCATTAACCGCCAACGAAACAATATCTCCGCCCGACGCAATAATCATAATATCTTTTTCCGCTTTCAGTGAACTTTTCTTACCAAAGTAAAGATTCTTTTCCGCACCGAAAATGATTTTTTTATCTGTTCCGGCGGCGGTAATATTTCCATCAGCGGCAATGGTCAATGAACCGCCGGAGTGAATATCGACATTGCCGTTGGTTGTTGTTACATTTTGTAAAATCGTATCCGACATAATATCAAGAACGATGTTGCCGGTTCCTGTAACATTTGCGTTAATCAATTTTGCGGAAACAAATTCCAAAACATCGGTCGAACCGATACCGTTTTTCGCGGAAAGAACGATATGAGAGTTTGCCGCCGTCAGATTATCAATTTGTGTAACTATTCCGCCGGCAACTGTATCATTTTTATCAATGACGGCTCCGTTGGCTGCGGTTATCCGTACATTTTTGTCCGCTACGGTGATTGCTCCGCCGAGCATAATATCATTTCCGGCTTGCAATTCCAAAGCGTTTCCATGTCCATCGGCAGTTTGTCCTTTCACGTCAATCGAACCGTCCGTCAACGTAATATCTGTTCCAGCCGTTGCATGGGCAAATGTTCCGGTTTTCAAAACTAAGCCAACTGCTGTCAAGTTACCTACTGTTGCGTTAAGTATTGTGTCGCTTCCTGCTGTTAAAGCAGAATCGACAATCGTCAAATCGTTTGCCGCAGTCAATTGTGAATTGTTCGTAACCATTGCGATCACCGTAGTCAGAGCGGCATTACCAGCCTTTGCGTTTAATGTTGCGGTTTTTGCTGAAACAATAATATCCGTCAAAGTAATATTTGTTCCGGCAGTGATTTGCAAAAGGTCTTTAATTGTTGCATTTACTGTTGTCCACGAAACATTTCTGTTTGTTGCTTCTAATATCGCTTTGTCTTTTACAGTCAACGCTGAATCAGTGAAAGACAAATTGTTATTTGCTGTTGCTGTTAATGTTCCGGTGAATGTTGCAGTTCCGCCGCTAATCGTTATATCGCCGTCTGTTGCAGTTAAGGCTGTTGTTCCGGCGGTTGTTGCAACATTGGAAATTGAAATATCGTTTGCGGCGATTGCGTTGAAAGTTCCGATAACGTTAAAGTTTTTGGCGGTTCCGGTGTTTGAAATTGAAATATTGTTGCCGGAATTGAAATCAGCACTTGCCAAAGTTGCGATAACATCGGTAACTGTTAAATTGCCGGTTGTTGTTCCTAAAGTTGTTGTTCCAGAGGTTAATGTTGCGTTTTCAATTGAAAGATTTTGTTTTGCGGTTGCGGTAAACGCATTGGTTCCGGTATTGAAGGAACCACCGCTAATCGTTATATCGCCGTCTATTGCAGTTGTTGCGGTTAAGGTTGTTGTTCCGGCGGTTGTTGCAACATTGGAAATTGAAATATCGTTTGCGGCAATTGCGTCGAATGTTCCGGTTACGGTAAAATCGTTTGTTGTGTTGGTGTTTGAAATTGAAATATTGTTGCCGGAATTGAACGCAGCACTTGCCAAAGTTGCGATAACATCGGTAATTGTTAAATTGCCGGTTGTTGTTCTTAATGCCGTTGTTCCGGCGGTTAATGTTACGTTCTCAATTGAAAGATTTTGTTTTGCGGTTGCGGTAAAGTTATTTATTCCTGTACTGAAAGTTATATCGTTGATCGACAGATTACCGTTTACTGCGTTTAATATTGTTACAGCATTGACACTGACATTGTTTGTGGAAACGATTAGGTCGGTCAGAGCGTCGATTTGAAGTTGTCCTGTTGCGAACAGACCGACAATGTTGAAGGAGCCGGTTGGATTATTGACAAAAATGTTACCGGATGCGGACA
>JAITQV010000240.1 GCA_031288765.1 Planctomycetaceae bacterium | reverse complement strand
TAGACCTTTTCCCTTACCTGCTCAAACATTGAAAACATGGCAAAAACGTCGTATTTTGTAATTATTAAGCCGATTGTTTTTTTGTGGGTTTTACGGCTAAAGAATCATTGTATCTATTCAGTTATTTATCCGAGAATAGGGCTGAAAGCCCTTCATCAGTAGCGTAGGGCAACGCCCTACGAATAGGATACACCCATAAAATCAAGCCCTGAAAGGGCGCAATCCCCATAAATCCTAACATCGTATTTTTTAAATGATTACACCCCGTTGGGGCTTTAATTTCGTTGTGTTCCTTTTTCGTAGGGCGTTGCCCTACGCTACTGATGAAGGGCTTTCAGCCCTATTTTCGGGATAGCGGACTAAATAGATACCCTATCTGTAAGTTAGCGAAAAGGTCTATTAACTATTAACTAATAACTATTAACTAATATGCTGCCCTTTCAGGGCGTTGGTGTTTTGTTGACCATTACCCGCCGCGTTGCGGCGGGCTAGCTTATATTGCCCTTTCAGGGCAATACAGTTTCGATCCGCCGGTTATGTACATCTCGCCCTTCGGGCTTAGGAAAAAAACATTCCACGGAATATACTGAATACGCGGAATTTATATTTTTGGGAGAATATGGAATTTCAAAAACAGAAATCAAAAGAGATTTTTATCAATTTACTAATTTCCGTGTGTTCCGTGTATTCAGCGGTTAATAATGTATTCAGCGGTTAATAGTGGTTAATAGTGGTTAATAGTGGTTAATAAATAGACAATTACGAAATTTTTTTCTTGGGGTCTTGTCATAACCGGAAAATGGGGGACAATAGAGCGGTATGAAATTTCCCGATTGTTTCACATTTTGGCTGGGAATCATGAAAATTCATAAATAAAAAGGTTAAATAAAAGTTTTTGGTTTTTGTATTACATTGCGGATTTCCAATATTATGTCTGATCGTCTTGCTTATTTTGTTTTTGATATTGAAAGTGTTGCCGACGCTCAACTGGTTTCCAAAGTTCATTTCAACGGCAATATTCCGCCTGCAGAGGCTGTTCGGAAATATCGGGATGAACTTCTGGCAAAAAATGATACCGATTTCATTCCATATACGTTTCAAATACCGGTTTCCGTTGTTATCGGTAAAGTGGCGGAAGATTTTTCGCTTCTTGACGTTGTGGTTCTTGACGAACCGGAATACCGTCCGCATGAAATTTGTAATAAATTCTGGCGCGGCTGGTCGGCATACAAACAGCCGACTTTTGTGAGTTTCAACGGGCGCGGATTTGATATTCCCATGTTGGAACTTGCGGCGTTCCGGTACGGAATTTCAATTCCGGGCTGGTTTTCTCTGGACGCAAAAACATTCGAACAGCCGAGAAATCGTTACAACCTCAAAACACATATTGATCTTTGCGATATTTTGACCAATTACGGAGCGTCTCGTTTCAACGGCGGTTTGAATCTTGCGGCAAGTATTTTGGGAAAACCGGGAAAAATGGAAACGCAAGGATATATGGTACAAGATCTTTATGATGCCGGAGAATTGATTAAAATCAATGATTATTGCCGTTGCGATGTACTTGATACGTATTTTGTTTTTTTGCGGGTCATGGTTTTGACGGGAAAATTATCTTTGCATGACGAACAGGTTTTGGTCAAAAAGACAAAGGATTGGCTGAATATTCGTGCGGAAAGCAGTCCGGCATACCGTCAATATCTTGATAGTTGGGGCGACTGGCTCAATCCTTGGGAAAACCGTAACAATCCCGAATCACATTCGTAAACGGAAATTCATTCTTCGCAACTTCCCAAAATTCTCAAACAAAAATTCTCAAACAAAAATTCTCACATTAAAATTCTCACACTTGTCATAATGAAATACACAAAAGTTTGTGTGGAGGCATTTTCTTATACATTACCGGAAGAGGTTGTTAGTACGGTTGAGTTGGAATTGAGGCTTCGACCGCTTTATCAACGGCTGAAACTGCCGGAGGGAAGACTTGAAATCTTGACCGGTATTCGGGAACGCCGTCTTTGGCGGCAAAACCGTACGCCGGGAACTCAAAGCGTTACAACAGTTCAACATCTTCTCGAACAAACCGGAATTGATCCGCAAAAAGTCGGGGCGTTGATTCATGGTTCGGTTTGCCGTGATTATCTGGAGCCGGCAACCGCGTGTTCGGTTCATCATGCGTTGGGGCTGCCGTCAAACGGTTACGTTTATGATATTTCAAATGCTTGTCTTGGAATTGTCAGCGGTATGATTCAGATTGCCAATATGATTGAGTTGGAACAAATTGAAGCGGGAATTGTTGTTGGTACGGAAAGTTCCCGATCTCTTCTCGAAACAACAATCCAACTCTTAAACACTGATTTTTCTATTACCCGAAAAAGTGTTAAATCTGCGTTTGCGTCGTTAACTATTGGTTCGGGCAGTGCGGCGGTTCTTTTGACAAACCGTAACATCTCCCGAACCGGCAACCGGTTACTTGGCGGGACGATTTGTGCTCAAACCGATTTTTGTAATCTTTGCCGAAGCGGCACGGATCAATCCGGCGGCGATGCAATGAATCCGCTGATGCAAACCGATTCCGAAACATTAATGAAAGAAGGAATTGCTGTTGCATCGCGAACATTTGAGTTGTTTTTAACTGAAATTGGTTGGACACGGCGGGAGATTGACCGGACATTTTGCCATCAAGTTGGTCGGGTTCATCAAAAACTTCTGTTTGATTCGCTGGAATTGCCGTTGAAACAAAATTTTTCAACTTTGGAATATCTCGGCAATACCGGCAGTGCGGCATTACCGACGGCTGCCGGAATTGGTACGGAAACCGGTTTTGTGCCGGACGGAAGCCGTGTTGCACTTTTGGGGATTGGGTCGGGAATCAATGTAATCATGCTTGGGCTTGAATGGAACAAAACGCTCGCAACCACATATCCTGCCAATGAAACAAATGAAACAATCGAAAAAATCATACGTCTGAATTGTTGATAAAAACGCCGAAAAAAGTAAAGGTCGGCAATATTTTTAGCGGAGAGTGGAAAGTGGAGAATGTTGCAAGCAAAGTTATTGTTGCAATTTGATTTCGTAGGAAATTCATATCAATCGAAAATGTAACTGTCTATCTTATTTAACCACAGAATACACGAAATACACGGAATTTGTAATAGTAATAAATGTTTACGCACAACTTCAAGGTTAGTTTATTTATAGAGAATGGGACACAAAAATATTTTTTTGTTATTGTATTCCTTTTATATCCTCAAAAAATAAATAAACTTATGATCTTATCAATTTACTAATTTCTGTGTGTTCCGTGTATTCTGTAGTTAAATAAGACAAACAGTTACAATTGCAGTTCTTCAATTGGTAAATGTAGAACTACAATCGATAAATGTAGTTCTACGATTTCCGGTTTTTGCTCGGCTGAATAATTTCAAAAATTACAATACGGGAAAACTTACGGGAGTTCAATTGTTTCACCGCCATTAATGGAACTCAACGCTCCCCAAACTCCGAATGGGGAAATACCGGAATTAGCCGGTGTTGTCGTATTGGTAATCTCGCCGGAATGAATTGTTTCCATAATAAAATGCACGGAACCGTCTGCAAGTACGGTATTAACTCCGTGTGCATGGTAACTATTGGCGGAAAAAATGGATCGGTTATGAAAAAGATCACTGGCATTGTTTGACGCGCAACTAGCGGAATTGGGCGGTAAAATAGCCGAAAAAGTCGATGGCATTCGTCCGTCTCCCCAACGTGTTCCAAGATAATTCTGTTGAATAGCACCGTTGTAAGTACCGTCATTTTTTTTCCGTAGCGAACATGTGTACGGAAATGTGGCGGCAATAGTTGTTCCCATTCCGTTGCTAGCCGTATCGGTCGAATAGGCTCCGCGAATATTGTTTTCCAATGCGGCGGTAACACGTTCCGAAAATGCAATTGTATTTGACGTTCCGTCGCTCAATGATGCGAAGGTTCGCCAATTATTTCTGCCGGTTGGTGAAGTTAAGGTCATATAGGTACCCGTAGAAACCGCCCAATAAACATCAGGCATTACAAAAAGTCCGCGAGTGTTTTCTATAGGAGCATTCACTAGTGTATCGGGCCAATCACCGGTACAGACAACATAAGAAGAACGCCCTTCGGTACGTTTGGAATTAATATCTGAGGGGCAAATTAAAGTAACTTGCGTTACTGTCCAAGGATTACCGCTACTCGGATCACGTGGAGAATCTTTTCCGGCTTCATAAACTGCATCTAACTCATAAAAAGGAGTTAAGATGAACATTGTTCCAAAAAACGACCAATGATCGGTAAGAGCTCCGGAACTGTTTTTCTTAAATAACCGGCTGGAAGCTGCCGGAAACGATTTGTTGATATCGTGGTAATTGTGCAAGGCGATACCAAGTTGTTTTAATTTATTGGTACATGTCATCCGTCTTGCTGCTTCCCTTGCTGCCTGCACCTCCGGTAACAGCATTGCGATTAACACTCCGATAATCGCAATGACCACCAGAAGTTCGACAAGCGTAAACGCTTTACGTACTAACATTAAATACTGATAAAATTGTATCTGTCTATTTTAATTTTGAGTTTTTTGGTTTGGGCGTACGAGTACTATGTCGCGTAATATTTTGAAGCGGTATTGCGTTTATGTTGAGAAGGCAATTTATTTTTTAAGAAATTTATTTTTTGTTTTAGGGCACCTCTAAAAATTCAGTTTTACAAATTTTTGCTATTGAAAAATAAGGACTTACAAATAATTTTATT
>JAITQV010000205.1 GCA_031288765.1 Planctomycetaceae bacterium | reverse complement strand
CATTATCGAATCGTTTGCCGACACCGGAAGAAATTCAAGCGGCGAAAGATCATTTGGCGGCTCTTCCCGAAGGTAAATTGAAAACAATTGCGGATGTTTATGCACAAAATACAACACTTATGGTTGATTATCCGAAAACGTCAGAGATTCCGATTCAGGCGATACGGATTGGCGAACTTGGTATAACGGCATTACCCGGCGAAATTTATGGAATTACCGGTTTGGAAATCAAGGCACGGAGTCCGTTCCAACCGACAATCAATATCGGTTTGGCAAACGGTTATTTTGGTTACATTCCTCCTCCCGAACAACATCTTCTTGGCGGTTACAATACTTGGCGTACGATAGGAAATTGCCTTGAAGCCGAAGCCGAACCCAAGATTAAAAACACCGCTATCGAACTTCTTCAATCACTCACCGCAAAGCCATAATCCCATGAGATTATTAACTATTTTATTTTTTTTGTGTTTCGTGTTACCGTTTGTTACGGCAGAAGAAATCGTTTTGCTGGATGTTACAAAATCGGAACCCGAAACGTTACTCAAAACATTGACTCCGAAATCGGCAAAATTGAGTGTTCGGAACGGTTCTATTCTTGTTGAAACAGAAAAATCGGGACGATGGCCCGGTTTCAATATGGGGAAACGGAATTGGAACTTCACAGACTACGATCACCTTATTATTGAAGCCGCAAATCACGATGATCAACCAATAACGCTATATTGCCGGATTGATTCGCCGGAACTTGATCTTGAAACGATGCGCGGTTCTTACACCAAGTCAATTACGGTTGAATCGGGTGAAATGAAGCAATACAAAATTGCTCTTCCGCCAATGATTCCGCCGCAATTTAAGGACAAATTCTTTGGAATGCGCGGCGCTCCCGGCGGTGTCCTTATTTCCGGAACGAATACTACGGTCAATTTTCATAAAGATGCGGTTAACGGATTAACACTTACACTCAATCGTCCCAATCGTGAAACAAAATGGAGTATCCAAAAAATTGTTGCTGTTCCTACTGTCCCTGCTGCTAACGAACAATCGCAACAATTCAATTGGTCAAAAGGATCAAAATGGTCAAAAATGACACCGGATGAATTTTTTCCAATGATTGATCGCTTTGGTCAATTCAAACATGAAGACTGGCGCGGTAAAGTTCATTCGGAAGATGAATTGAAAAAGAATATCGCTCTTGAAGCGGATGATTTAGCAAAATATTCAGATACTAAAAATCGTAATCAATATGGCGGTTACACCGCCGCTCCAAAACTTGCCGCAACCGGACATTTTCGTGTTGAAAAAGTTGATGGTGTTTGGTGGTTTGTTGATCCGGAAGGTTTTTTGTTTTGGTCACATGGAATTGATTGTGTAAATTTCGGGAGTGTTACTCCGATTACTGACCGTGAATTTTATTTTGAGGAACTTCCGAACAAAGAAAATCCGAAATTCAAATATTGTTATGGAAAAAGTTCATGGTCTCCATATAATTATTATGAAGGTAAAGGTATTTATACAACATTTAATTTTACACAATCAAATTTAATACGGAAATACGGTGATGACTGGAAAAAAACAGTTGCCGAACTTGCTCATCAACGTCTCAAAAGTTGGGGAATGAACACTATCGCGAATTGGTCGGATCCAAAAATCTATAATTTACGAAAAACTCCGTACACTGCTACCGCCAATATTGGTAGGAGTAGTAACTGTAAACTAATCGCCGGAACCACAGGACATTGGAGCAAATTTCCCGATCCGTTTTCAAAAGAGTTTGAAGATTCCGCAACTAAAAATGCGGAAAAACTCGCCGAAACAACCGCCAATGATCCTTGGTGTTTGGGCTATTTTGTTGATAATGAATTCAGTTGGGGTAATGAGCGGTCATTGGCAATCGGAACAATTACTTCGCCGCCAGACCAACCGGCAAAAATCGTTTTTCTTAACGATTTGAAAACAAAATATAATAACGATATTACTAAACTGAATACCGTTTGGGGAACTAATCATACAGATTGGGATACTTTTTTAAATTCAACCGACAAGCCAAACGAGACCAAAGCAAAAGAAGACCTCGACGCGTTTCACAAACGAATTTGCGAAAAATATTTCAAAACAATTCACGATACATTAAAACAAGTTGCTCCGAACAAATTGTATTTTGGTTGCCGTTTTGCGTGGAACAATGAGACTGCGATTCGGGTTTCTGCGGAGTATTGTGATGTAATTAGTTTCAATAAATATCAGCGTGATTTGAAGGAATTTAAGTTACCGGAAGGAATTGACAAACCGGTTATTATCGGCGAATTTCATTTTGGAGCGTTGGATCGCGGCATGTTCCACACCGGATTGGTTTCAACAGAATCACAAGAAAAACGAGCAGAGGCTTACGAAAATTATGTTCGCTCGGCACTGGAACATCCGCAAATTATTGGAACTCATTGGTTCCAATACAACGATCAGGCAACAACCGGTAGCGGTTACGGTGAAAACTTTCAGATTGGTTTATTGAGTGTTACGGACACACCGTATCCTGAAACTATTGACGCTGTTCGCCGTGTCGGATATGCGTTGTACGAAATCCGGTTAAAGAAATAAAAAATAAGTAACTATTCAGTCATTTATCGAAAATAATTCAAACAATTTATAATTTGTGTTATTTTACCTGATTGCTTGTAATCGTTCACAATTACAAAAAAGTTCCACTGAATAATTACAAAATTTATTTTTTATTACGTTGAAATCGTATATTCATCGCAGTATGGCGATTTTTGATGCAAATTTTCGTTTAACCTCAGGGAATATCTTGTCCCCACACTTCAATTTCCGTAAAACCTGCCCAACCAAGCGGAAAATCCTGTTGCAAATTCGTAAAGGTTAACGATGTTGCTGTTCGTTTGGAAAACGTAATCGTTTGCGGTTCCGCTGATTTTTCAAACGAAATATCAAGAACCGAACCGTCTGAAAATTTTAGAGTTCCCGTTTTCCATGCGTTATCGTGCGGAAAATCAGCACGAAGCCAAACAACAACCTTGTCAATTTCAACAGGACGCCCAAATTCAATCGTTAAAAATAAATCGGTACGTTTATTGGGTCCCCACGACGGAAACTTATCACCATGCCCTTGATTTTCACTCCGTCCGTCAAGAACATTTTTTGCCGCAAAACAATCCAGTCCGGCAAATTCACTGTTCGACGACGCATGAGGAAACGAAACCGCTTCCCCCTGAACATCCGACGGATTCAACGCAAGATTACGATAAATATTTTTTGTACCGTTTTGTTTTCCTGTAACTGGTAAATTTTTTCGTGACGAAAGCCAATCTTCAATGAATTTTTTCTTGAAATTCCGACCGCCCGATTCAAATTGAGTAAAATGTTCCGGTTTCGGAAGTTCCGATTCGCCGCTGCGCCACGAGACAAATTTAGTAACATTTTCCCGTTCGATTTCCGCCATACGGTTCCGTTTTGCCAGATAGTAGGCAAATTCCGCTTTTTGTACATCATTCCAATTGTTTGCTTCGGTATAGGAACCGCAGAACGGAACAAGCAGATCAACCCAAAGAGCAAGCTGACGGCGTTCAAGATCGTTGATCTGTACGTTTTTATGATAAGGTTCCGTTTTAGGATGGGATGCCGCATTTTCGCCGAACATTTTGAGAAGTTTACTTTTTGAAGAACCGGCAAAATACGGCGGCAACATCGACGGAACCGACTGAACATTCAACCAATGAACAATTTCATTAGGTTGTCCCCGACGAGTCAAATTAATGTACGATTCACTAAAACAACGTCCGGCCATGTTGAAATTTTGTTCGTTAAATTGATTGCCTAAAAGACTGAACGGTGTTTTGTTGTTACCGGAAAGTTTTACCGCCGCTTCATTTTCTGTTCCGGTATGACATTGAACACAATGTTTATCGAGAATCGGCTGGATAATTCGTTCAAAACTAAATCCGGTTTCTGCGGCAACTCCCGTGAGCGGAACCGGTTTTTGCGGAGATTTCCGCAACGCCAATGTCCGCATGGCACCGCCGCGCGACTGAGGATTATTCCGTGTTGTACCTTTCATTTCATGGCATCCGACACAGGAAAACATTTCACCCGGTTGAAGAGTTGACCAACTTCGCATGGACTGAACCGTTTCCCCGCAAGCGTCCAACAGTTGAAAGAACACGGGCGTTTGTGCCGGAACTTCAAAATACGCCGAACCGTCCGCCTCAACCGGAACCGTTCCAAGAACCCGCTTCACATCCCATGAACCATTGTCAATAGCAATTGGTGTCGAAGACATTGCTCCGCCGGCGGGACCATTGCTGCCGTTTTTCAAGATTCCGGCAGGTCGAAATTCCAACGCAATTATTCGTAACTCTTTGACCGTTCCCCGTTCAACACCTTCCAAACCGGGACCGAAATAAACATCCTGTACATAATATGATCCTGTTTGTGTTTCATAATCAACCGGTGTTGTGCGGAGCATTGGAAGATTACGGGCTTGTAACGGAATCGGTTGACCGCAGCTCACCGCCGGATCATAAGCCAATAATTCACGTTGCGCATTGTTAATGTCCATGTAATACAGTCCGAACGGAATATCGTAATGATTTCGTTTCGGAAAGCCGTCCGGCGTGTAAGAAACAATAAAATGATTTTCGTCAATTGCCAACGGATATTGAAACTGTTCGCCGTCCTGACCGTAAGCATCAATTTTGTCCGCATTTGTTTTACGCGGCGGCGCAATCAGTTGAGCACCTTGATTTTCCTGTGTTCCTTCGGCTCGGTCAATCACAATGAGTTTACCTCGTTGATGAGTATGATGTCCGCCGGCAACCGCAACAACCTTATTTGAATCAGGAATACCGCGTGCATGAAGAATGGCTGTCGGAAACCACGAATTGTTACCGTAATATTCGGTTTGACCGGTTCCGTCATAATTCATTACAAAAAGCGGTTGCGGGAAAATTTGCCCGCGATCATTGTAATCCCAACGTGTGTAGATGACACGTCCGTCGCTGAGAACTTGCGGATAATTTGTGTGAACCTGATCAAAACTAATTCGCCGCAAAAAACGACCTTCCGAATCGCAAAGATAAAGGTTTGTAACATCCGTCCACCAACAATCAACAATCTGCATACAGCGTGTTGAACAGAACAAAATATTACCGTCCGGTAAATAGCACGGTTCCACATCGGCAAAACCAAGTCCGAATGTCAATTGCCGGATTTTTTTCGTTTCAACATCATAATCGTAAAGATGATAGTCATCGGTTTCATAACTGTTGCGCATTGAGAAAACGATTTTCCGACCGTCGAAAGAAACATCGGGATCGCGCAATGTTCCGTCTTGCGGCGCTTCGATGAGCAGGTTTTCTGTAACCGAACCGTCAGGTTCAATCCGAATCGACAGAATTTTTCCGCCGAGCAAATTGCGGTGTTCGGGATATTGGGCGTCGCTGGGGGCTTCGGTGTAAGCGTAATGCGAACCGCCGAGAACCTGATGTTTGGCGTAAACAATTACCGGATATTTTTCACGGACAATTTGTAACCGTTTTCGGCGGCGTTCCGTACACGCTTTCAAATACAACTCTTTCCAATTCGGATGATTTCCCGGTGTTTTCGCATCTTGTAACTTTTTCAGTTCATCCTGAAAGGGTTGGGCGTTGCCGTCAAGTTCGGTCAAAACTTTTTCGAGCATGGAGATTTCAAGAGTATTCCCTGTTGAATCGGTGAAACAACGGGCATTTATTCCGGCGTCCTGAAGTATCCAGTCCTGATGTAATCGTTCCTGAAAATTTTTCGGAACATATCGGTCTTGTGCTAAACCGGAAACCGTGTTACACAAAGAATAAAGGACAAACAGACAACAGCATGAAAAAATTGTTCGCATTATAATTCGGTACGTTGAGGGTGATGTGTGAGGATGTTCATAAATAAAACATAGTGAAACAACAGACAAATTATACTATGACCAACTGAAATTTCCAGATAACCGCAATATAATATGTATCTTAATAATAGGTATCGTATTCATTTGATTTATAAAATACAAGAAATCTTCAATAAAAAGTACAAAATGATATAAGCATTTACAAAATGACATAAAATTATCCGTGTTTCGTAAAGACACAATATTGATAAAAATAAAATTGATCAATAATAACCGGCAATTGTCTATTTTAATTTTTAATATTGTTCACAACCAACCTTATTTTCAATCTAATTTTCTTACGAAACAACCTTAGCAGCACAAAGTCCCAAACCAATGAACCTTAATTACCTTATTAAAAAAATAAAATAATAAGGTTGTTTTTTGGGGAATTATTTGCTACTGAGGTTGTTTTGTAAGAAAAATCAGGTTGGAAATGGTTTTTTTGCCAAAATTCTTACACGGTCAAAAAATTCCGCTGAAATATTACAAATGCTCATAATGTTCCTCATTAAATAATTGGGATGTGTGAAAAACCGGTTTTTGGGGTAAAAAAGTGAAAAAACTATACATGTGATAATTTTTATCTCACATGTAATGGGTTTCATCACACGTGTGATAGGTTTTATCTCACGTGAGATGGTTTTAAAAAAACGTTTTTTGGTTTTCATCACATGTGTGATAGGTTTCATCTCACATGAGATGGTTTTAAAAAAACGTTTTTTGGTTTTTATCACACCTGTGATGGTTTTCACTACACGTGTGATAGGTTTCATCACACGTGTGATTTTTTTTATCACATGTATGTTTTTCCGGCTTTTGTAACATCTTTTTCCGGTCTTAAGGGAGAGGAATTACGCTGTATTCATGTCCTAACATAATACAAATTAAGGAATTAAGAAAAACCGCGTGTCAACGGGAACCGCAAAAGTGCGTAAAAGTGTGAAGGGCGTTACCGGCGGTTTTTGCCCGAAGTTG
>JAITQV010000195.1 GCA_031288765.1 Planctomycetaceae bacterium | reverse complement strand
GCGCCTCATCTTATCTTGATGGCATTTTTGCAACGTGTGATTAACGGCGGCGGACAAATTATTCGCGACATGGCAGCCGGAACCGGTCGTCTTGATCTTTGTATGACTTACGAAGATGTTAAATATCCGGTAGAATTAAAAATTCGTTACGGCGATAAATATATTGAAGAAGGAGTTAAACAACTTTTAGATTATATGGATACCTTGGGTAGTTGGGAAGGTTGGCTTGTTGTTTTTGATCGTCGTCCTGATGTTAAGTGGGACGATAAAATCTACACGGAAAAAAGAACAGCCGACGGAAAAACAATCACAATCGTTGGACTTTGAGCATATAAAAAAATTCAAAAGAGAAGGATTTTTATTATGAAATATTTCACGCCTTTCCGCGAAAAATCCTCATTTTTCACGTTTAAAATTCTCATTTGATTGGCGTTGTACTGTATATTTTCGTGTTCTTTAACGGTTTTTTCACGTCTTTTGCCGTTTTTATTTTTGGTCTTGAACAATTTGGGCGGGATTGCTAAGATTCTTTCATTCGGTTTGTTCACCGTATTTGTTTTCTTTGAATTTGTTATCAAAAAGATGTCCTATTGGCTTTTCAAAATAAAAGGTTGGATCATTATTTTGTTCTTGCTTGCCGGATGTATTGGCTGCATGATAACGCCGCCTTACTCTCCGCCAATGGAATCCATCGAATCACGCCGAACCAGAACATATCCGCTTCCCCGTCAATCGGTTCAGTCTTTCCCGCAACAGCAGGTTCACCGGCAACAGCCTAAACAATTGCAGGTTCGGCAGCAACATGTTCGGCAACACCATTCTCCCAATTTGCAAACGCAACAACATTCAGGAAACCGGCAACAACAATCGGTAATACAAAATACGCCGCAACAAAATGGGGCGTCTCTATACTGGAATAATCTATTGGAATTGCTTGGTTTGTCTGCGCCGTCGGGGGTTCGGAGTTCGGTCAATGTCCCGATTGCCCGTCAACCTGCCAAGCCGGAAAATTTATCCGCCGCAACAAAATCCGGTAACTCCAACCCGATTACTCAGGCTGCCTACCAATTGCCGCAACCTCCTCAATTTCAAAATCCTCCCAATAGGGTTCGTCCGACAGCAAGCCCCGAATTGTACCAACCTTGGAATTTGGAGAATTATCGTGTTAAACGTTCTGTTTTGAATCCTTACCGTCTTGTTGCCGATACGCAGGAAACCGCTGCATTTTCCCCCAACCGAACAACTCCTCCGGCAATGAATTATGATCGGTTGATGCTGTTATCGCAGTACCCGCAAACTCCCAACTCAACACCAACAACCCGAATAACAACTCCCGAAAAAAACTCCCTGCTCCATTTGGGACAAGATTTGGCAAAGGAATTTTTGCCTTCAAATGATCGGAATTGGTCACAAAACCACGCCGTGCTCCAGACGGCGGAATGGAAAGGCAATTTGGTTACGGTTCATAATATCCGGTATTCGAAATACGAAACGGCAGAGCGTTACACGACTCAATATTATGATGCGACATTTGATCTTAACGACATTCGTACTATTGATTTGGTGGTTGTTCCGTTTCGGGCATTGCCGCGGCTGGCGCATGTTGAGTCGAGTTTTGGTTTTGCGGACGGTCGGCATCTTGGCATGTCGATTGAAGCCCGTTACGAAGAAGGCGAACAGTATGATCCTATCGGTGCAGGTTTAAGACAGTTTGAACTCATTTATGTTTTCGCAGATGAGCGTGATATGATTCGTATTGGAACGGATGTTAATAAGAACGACGTCCACATTTACCGGTTGAAATTTGAACCGGACGAAGTTCGCGCCATGTTTGTTGATGCGCTTCAACGAACCAATAAATTAGCGGAAAAACCGGAATTTTATCATCCGTTGACAAACAGTTGCGTTACCAACCTGATTACGCATATCAACAAGGGAAGACCGAAAGCGATTCCGAAAGAATATCGAACATTGTTACCCGGTTTGATGGATCATTACGTTTACGATTTGAAACTTGTTGATACGGCGGCGAAGACTTTTCAAGAGGCGAAGGAAAATGCCAAAGTCAATTGGCTTGTTGAGAAATTCGGTGATCTCGAATATTTTTCAGCCGGAATCCGGCAAAATATGTATTAAGAATGAATACTGCCGGCAGGCGGGATTTTATTATTGGGGATTTTTGAAGCGGAGGGCACGGGAGTCGAACCCGCAATCCCTTTCGGGGACACCTCATTTCCAATGAGGCTGCTAGCCATTCGCTTACCCTCCGAATCAATGAATGAGCGGCTTATTATAACCGCTCTTTTCTTATACACAAGAGGGAAGAAAAAACAGAAAAATCCAGCCCAATCCGATTCTTCACCAAGCGGTACTCCGCAATATCCATTCTTTTAATGCGGCGGCGAAAAGTTCGGGTTGTTCCAACGGCGGAAGATGTCCGGCATTGGGAATTTCGACAAAAGTTCCGTGTTTTGCTTTTTCCGCAAGCGGTTTCATTTCGGAAGACGGCGAAAATTGGTCTTCCGAACCGCAAACAACCAAAACCGGAATATCCAACTCCCCCAATAATTCCGTTGTATCCGACCGTTCCGCCATTCCAAGAGTTGCCGCCGCAACACCGGACGGTTGATTGGATTCAATCACCGCCCGTAATTCCCGCACGATTTCCGGTTTATTTTTCAATGTTGTTTCCGCAAAAAGTTTCGGAATCATTGTGTCGGCAATGGAACGGAGTTCCAACGTCCCGTCGATTAATCCGGCGGCTTGTTTGCGGCGGTTTTCCGCAACAGCAGGAGAGTCGGTTACAGTTTTTGTATTGCAAAGTACCAGACCGGCTAATTCGCTGCGGTATTTTCTTGCGTATTGCATTACGATGTATCCGCCCATCGACAACCCGCAAATAACCGTCTTTTCCTCGATTCCCAATATTCGGAGCAAAACGTGTAAATCATCGGCGAATTGTTCCATAGGTGTTATGTTCCAACCGTCCGGTAATTCGCTTTTGCCGAGTCCGCGCAAATCAGGAGCAATCACACGAAATTCGTTTTGCAATATGTTACGGGTTCGATTCCATATTGTGTGGTCAAACGGAAAACCATGAATAAACAAAATCGGTTGTCCTGTTCCCTGCTCCGAAACAAACAAATTAATGTTATCAATTTTATAATATCCCATAACGTGAAAATTTGTTGCCGTTAATATTGAAGGATAAAAAACTCCACTAAAATATCACTGTATTTTCAAAATCATTTCCATACAATTATCGTGAACAGTAACACAATTATATTTAGCGGCAATAACCAAAGAATCCAAAAAGTTGTGTTCCGGCTAAAAATCGAATCCTCAACATATCGGTCGATTTTTTGATGGAGTAAATCAGTTGCCTTTTCTTTGCCTTCCAACATGAGAACATCTTTCAAATCAAAAAGCATGTTGACAATAGGTAACTGCTTCAACACAAACGAAACACTGTTACGGATATTTTTGGGAACTTTGCCGTATTGTTCCGTGATAATTTGTTGAATATTGATGATCTTTTCGATTTTTTTACCATCGGGATCAATCTTGACTATATTGTTTTGAACAATCCCGGAATGTTTGTCATAAAATTCGGAAGCATGATCGATAATCCGTTCACAAATAGTATGGAACAAAGGCGATGCGTTTTGATAGATAAACTTGGCAAGATCAAGAACAACACCGGAATAGGCTCGGTAACCGGCATAGGCTGTAAACAGTAAACCAAGAATGATCAACCAAACCAAAATACCAATATTATAGAACGAATAGGATTGCCATAACAATTTATAAGCTGCATATCCGAACAACATTATATTGACCAAACTGAAAAGAAAAATAATTCCAATCAACCGACCAACACTATTAAAACCGAGTTTACTACCTTCCCAAAACAATTGGAACGGATGTTTCAAAAGTTGTATCAATAAGATAAACTTGTCTTGATTAGGAACGGTTATAGATTCTACGTTGATATCTCGATTCATAAAACAATCCTTTGGATTAGGAAATTCAAAGAATTCTCCATACCAAGTTCCAATACCATAAGTTCAGGAGTTGTACACAAATAATCTTTACACGTATTATCATTGAATTTAGATGATAAATTTAAAAACGTAAAGGTAATTTCAGGACAACTCCTTACAATGACAGCAACGATTATTCTACACCTGCGAGGAAGTGATCGTTTGCGGTTTTGTTTGTGTGTCTTACACTTGCGTTGTCGTGGTAGTTGGCAACTTCGGTCAGGATGACGCCTTCGGAGCCGGCGAATTGCCAATGTCTTGAGCCGCGTCTTGCGAGTTTGACGAAGGTTCCCGGGTCGGCTGCGGTACAATGTTCCACAGTAACGGGACCGTGTGATTTTGGTACGGCAACTTGGGCGGGAAGATTTTTATCGCCTTCGCCGATAATGTAGCTTCGCCCCCAACGCACATACCAACCTTCATCTTTTTGTGTGCCGCGGGTTTTCTTTTCTGTTTCGGGAACATCAACATGCCAATGTTCCGGCAACATCTGATTGGGTAAAATAAAAAGGTCTTGCATCATGTAGCTGTATTCACCGTCAAGGTTATTGACGATACCGATTGCTGCAAGACCGACTTCCGTAAACCGTCCAAGACCATAATCCGAAACCCAAAGTTTTTCACGCAAACCGGGAGTAATCGGATAACCATGAAAACCGGCAAGTTCGATGATTGCGTCGCGGGCTTTATTTTCATCAAATTTACCGTTGTGGTAGTAATGTTCGTTTGGGTATTGGGGTAAAGCAACCGGTGGTTTTGGGACGGAGACTGATGTGTCGGCTCCTAAAACTGAGGGTACTGCCAAAAATGCTGTCATACCGCAAACTGCCATTCCAAGAAGGTTACGGCGTGAAATTTCTGATTTTTCTTTCATTATTATTTTGCTTTCAAAAAAGGGTTGGAAAAAGAGGGAGTTCAGAGTATTTACGGCAAAAACATTTGTCCGAAATCAAACTTCACTGCCTCAAAACACGTAGCCAATCCACAACAAACATAAACATTGTACAATTTGGCTATCATAATTTATTCGGCTTTTTGTTAATTCTCATCCGAATTTTGAAAATCATTTTACAGGAAATTATACAATACACAATACCTTGTATTTATCAATTGCAGTTAAATTGTTGTATCTATTCAGTCATTCACAAATGTAATATTGGGAATTATAGATTTGGGTTTGTGATTAGAAATTTGGCACTATTTCAGCGGAATTTTTTTCTAAAGTATGTCAACAAAAGGTAGGCAATCGTTCGCCGAAGGGTTTTCACCCATGATTGTGTCGGCGATAGCCGACCAATTTTTGTTTTTGATTTGGCAATCAAAAGGTAGGCAACCCTTCGCCGAAGGGCTTTCACCCATGGTTGCGTCGGCATCAGCCGATTTATCATCCTATGCCCTGCAAGGGCAATAGAATCCAGCCCGCCGCAACACGGCGGGTTAACGTCCCCACA
>JAITQV010000193.1 GCA_031288765.1 Planctomycetaceae bacterium | reverse complement strand
TTTTTGTCCCGTTATAAGACGCTTATTCAAGAATTGCATGATTTGTATGAGGTCGTTAATTCGGTTTTGGAATGCTTGAAAAAGAAGGGATTATCACGAGAGACCGCCGACGAATGTTTTGGGCTGATCAATCGACTATTAAGTTCGACTGCGGAGCGAGTACGCGCGGTGGGCATGAAGTTGAGAGATTACATTTACGAAGAGGTGAGTAAATTACCAACAGGCAAGTTGCCGGAACAAAAGGTGACGTGGAATTGTTCCGGCAATATTATTGAATCCTTATTTGGTTGGGACAAGAGGCGTGCCTCCCCCAATAAGATGAACGGCATTACGACGCGCATACTCATGCTGCCGTTGCTGACTCGCATTGACTCAAGAAAAGGAAGGGAAACGATCAACTATAAAAAGTGTCTGGAAAAGGTAACGATGGCACATTTACTTACCTTTTTATGTCACCGTTCCGCGACCCTTTCAATTACAATAATGATCCGTTGGTTTTTATCGGGATTGATTTGGTCGGTTCCGCAATTCATCACCGCTATCTTGCCGAAGGAAAACCGGGCGCGGTTATGCGGAATACAGCGTCTTATTCGACATGGTTCAACGGCGGAGACCGAACCACAACCGGTTTTCACAATCAGATTGGGCTTTTGTTGGAAATCATCGGAAATCCCACACCTATCAGTATTCCGTTGATTTCGTCAAAACTGCTTCCCGGCGGTGATCAACCTTTTCCGATTGGTCCCAAACAGGAATGGCATTTTCGCCAAAGTATTGATTACATTATTACCAGTGAACGCGCCATTCTTGATCTTGCCGCCAAATTGCGTGAAGACTTTTTGTTCCGCATTTATCAGGCAGGAAAAAATTCCATCGAACGCGGCAGTCAAGATTATTGGACATTAACACCGAAACGTGTTGCGATATTGGAAGCCGAATATACAAAATATCTTGAAGGACAACGAAGAAAGGATTCCAATTATCAACCGCCGGTTGATGCACGCGGGCGAAGCCGCGGGATTCCTTATGAATTTTGGGAAAAGTTGCGGACTCCCGAAACCCGCGAACCGCAAGATCACCCGAATGATTTCCAATACCCCGGCGGTCCGCCTAAACCGCCTTATGATGTTGCCGGATACACATTGGCGTTCCAGATGGGCGTGCAGTTTGACCGGATTTTGGACGGATTCGACGGACCTTTTGAGAAAATATCGGGGTTGCTCAAACCTCCGGTCGGTAAAATATCCGGTGCAGAAAATCCCGCCGGTTATTTACTCAGCCATCGTGTGAACGATTCCTTTGTCGGCACAACACGATTGCTTGAAGCGGGAGAAGATGTTTATTGGTTGGCTTCTCCGCTTAACGTTAATAATAAAACCTATCCGGTTGGCACGATTTACATTCCCGCCAAATCGTCAACCCGTTCCGTGTTGCAAAAACTCACGGAAGAACCGGGGTTGAGTTTTGACGCTTTGGCAACGGAGGCGAAACCACAAGGCAATGCTTTCAAACTTCGTCCCGTGCGTGTCGGATTGTGGGATCGTTACGGCGGTTCAATGGATTCCGGCTGGATACGTTGGTTGTTTGAGCAGGCATTTCCGTTTCCTTCGTTCAATGTTGTTTACGTTTCCGAATTGGATGCCGGAAATTTGAAGAGTAAATATGATGTTTTGATTTTGCCGCCGGGAGCAACTCCGCAAGGCGATTTCCGTCAAGGTTCGGTCAGTCGGAATATTGGCGAAACCGCTTCGGTAACTCCGCAACCTTCACAAACTTTGCAAACGCCGCAAGACGAACCCCGTCAGAGATCGGATTCGGACAGAGTTCCCGACGAATACAAAAACCGTGTCGGAAATATCACCAAAGACAAAACCGTCCCGCAATTACGTCAATTTGTCGAGGAAGGCGGTATTCTCATTACGATTGGCAGTTCGACGGGGTTGGCGCAACATTTGGATTTGCCGGTTGTTGACGCTTTGGCGGAAAACACACCGGACGGCAAGGGGAAAAGATTTTCCTCCGACAAGTTTTATATTCCGGGTTCGGTGTTGCGTACCAATGAGGCGAATCTTGGGAAAGGCAAGGTTTTTCTCTTTGGTTCTGAAATCACGTTTCGCGGACAACCGCACGCATCTTTTAATTTCCTGTTTAACAGTATTTATTATGCAGGAGCAACTTTCACGGAACTACCATAGTTTGTGGTATTCCCAAATACTGCTTGCGTAAGTAGTGTTGTCCTACATACTGAAAGGGCGGCATATTAGTAGAGAGTTAATAGTGAAAGTGTTCGCACGCGGAATTATTGCCGATATGGTAGAAATCCGCGTGCGACACTTTCCATTGTAACTATCTATTTTTATTAACCACAGAACACACAGACATTAGTAAATTAATAAGATCACAAGTTTATTTTTTGAGGATACAAAATGAATACAATAACAAAAAAATATTTTTGTGTCCTATTCTCTATTCTATAAATAAACTAACCTTGAAATTGTACATAAACATTATTACGGTTACAAATTCCGTGTGTTCAACGGTTAATAAATAGACAATTACATTATTTTATGGTAAGTTTGGATTCAATTTTTTCAAGGTGTTTGATAATTGTATTGAAATGGCTTTTTTCTTGTAAGGCTCTACTCCGAATCAGGGAACTGAGAGTAGTTTTTTCTTGTTTTGCGTCGGCTTCCAACTGTGAGCGTTCGGAAGCAGTCAAACGGATCAACACTTGGGAGTCGCGAGATTCGTTTTCTTTTTCTTTACGTTTTTTTCGGGCTTCTTCAAGCCGTTTTTGTCCGGCTTTTGCCCCTTCGGAAAAATAGTTAAATTTTTCTTTGGTGGTCATGTTTTTGGTATCTTGATAAAATTTATTACGAGCTTTTCGGATAAAACTTTGAGTGTCCAATGTTTTTTTAGTCATTTTTGAATCTCCATAAAATTTGAAGGTGTTACAATTTTAGGAACGAAAATGTTTTGTTCGGTATTGATTTTTTGGACAAGGTCGATTGTTTTTTGTCGGACAATATGTTTTTTGTCACAAGTGATAAAATAATCGCAGGAAGACACACTGGCGTAGGCGATGTGAGCAAGGTCGCCCAAATGGTTTTCGGTCAAAACTTGTTTTTGGAGGTAAATTTCTGTTAGGCTAATCGCGGAGAGGGAATCAGGTATTGGGGCGATATTATATGTTTTGATAATTTTGTCGATTTTTTCAACTAACTGTTCGGAACCAACCGCGACTTCATTATAAAAAATGGGGGAAGCATACAAACCGAATGATTCCGAATTGTGGTCGAGATAGTCGAACATACGGGCAACAACAGGGGTATTGTGACTGTTGTCAAAAAGACTGCAAACGGCGGAGGTGTCGAAACAAATTTTTTGTTTTTTCATAGTGGGTTACTTTTGTTGATTGTTCTAATA
>JAITQV010000150.1 GCA_031288765.1 Planctomycetaceae bacterium | reverse complement strand
ACTGAATAGATACAATTACTCTTTAACCGTGAAAACCACAAAAAAACAATCGGCTTAATATTTACAAAATACGACGTTTTTGCCATGTTTTCAATGTGTGAGCAGGTAAGGGAAAAGGTCTAGTAATTTGGGGATTTGTATCTATTCAGTGGAATGTTTTTTTGTCCTAAGCCCGCGGAGCGAGACGTACATAATCGGCGGTGAAGCGAAACGCAACCCGCCGGATTAGAATCTCCCAAGATAGGCAACCGTTCGCCGAAGGGTTTTCACCCACGGCTTTCATCCAACACCGCTTACCCCTTGATTAGAAATCTTTAAGAAAAAATTCCGTTAATATATCACAAAAAGACTCTTGCCGATTTTGCGGAGGAAAAACCGCCCTTCCAACAAAACTACCCCGCCGGAAATTCCCTGTATTCGCCAAGAATTTGAAGATACTGCGTCAACGGTAAGATCGCATCCAACGCCTTCTTATAACGTGTATATTCGGAAAACGTTAAATCAACATAAAATAAATATTCCCACGCCGCCCCAATCATCGGAAACGATTGTATCTTTGAAAGATTCATCGAATAAAACGAAAGAACCGCAAGCACCTGCGATAAACTGCCAATCGTGTGCGGCAACGCAAATACTATCGACGCCTTACTTTTTTCGGCATCGGAAAACCCCGAAAAACCGGATTGAGCCAAAATAAGAAACCGCGTAAAATTCTGTTTGTCGGTTTCAATCCCCTCCGCAAGTATCTCCAAACCATAAATTCTTGCGGCTTCACGACTGCATATCGCAGCGTGATGCTCCAGATGTTGCTCGGCAATTTGACGCGCACTGGTCGCCGTGTCCTCCTTTTCAACAATTTGTACCGAATGAAATTGACTAAGAAAATCTTCACATTGCATGAGCGCAATCGGGTGAGAACCAATCTCCCGAATCCCCAAAACCGTTGTCCCGGATAACGCCGCCAAACAATGAGAAATCCGCAACTTATATTCACCAATCACCGTTAATCCGCTTTTGCGAATCAATTCATGATTTTGTAATAGACTCCCCGCAATAGTGTTCTCAATCGCCATCACGCCGAAAATGTCCGGCGACCGACTCCGAACAACCGATATAACATCCCGAAACGTGTCGCAACCAATAAGATCAATCTCCTCCCCACAGAAAAAATTCCGAGCGGCTATCTCATGGTAAGAACCCACGATACCTTGAATCGCAACTTGCTTTCGCATCCTCAAAAAAATAAAACAGAAAATGATTCGTCTATTTCCGGTTTACGGCTACCCAACCGGAGCGGTATCATATCAAATCAAAAGAATATTGTAAAGAGCAATCCATTCGCACAAACCACCGCAATCCCCCCGTTCCTCCCCCTTGTCCGTATCACGGAAAACCGTGAGGAATTACAATTTTCCCGCGGGTTGCAACACCGTACTTGAAATAGAATAAGGTTGCCGATAGAATAATCCGTTGTTTATTTCGTCCGTTTCTCTTTCAAATTAAAGGAGCCGCTTATGTTCGCCCAATCCCGTAAATCAACCGCCGTTGTTTTAGTTCCGGTTTTGTTGCTGGTGTTCTTCTGCCTGACGTTGCCGCTTTGCGGGCAAGACGCCGAATCACCGGATGAACGCCCCGCCGTTAAAGAAAAACCCAAAAAAGAATCGCCGAAAAAAGGTCAAACTCAGGAGTTGGAAGGCGATCTTTTCCTAACTCAGGACGGAGTTCTGCTCTCCGCAACCTATTATTACGGAAACGCCGATAAAGAAACCGTGCCGGTGTTGTTGCTGCACGGCGACAAAGGAAGCCGAAAAGATTTTAACCCGCTCATTGATCTTTTGGTCAACAACGGTTATGCCGTTCTTGCCGCCGATCTTCGCGGTCATGGTAAAAGTGTTAAACGTGTTGAGATTATCCCGCCGCAAGTTGAAACACAAATAGTTACCAAACAGCAAAATTCCAGCGGCGGCGGACGAGGACAGAAACCCAAACTCATTCCAATACAAGTTTTGAAAGCCCCCGCCTCTAAAAAAATTGCCGAATATCCAGCCGAAGAATTTCAGCCGGAAGACTATGCCAAAATGGCAAAATATGATTTATCGCTTTTACGGGAGATGTTGGAGCGGGTTCATGTGGAAGGCATGGTCAATCTGAAACGTTTGATTATTGTCGGAGTCGGACGCGGCGCGGCGTTGGCGGCTTACCAGACAACACAAGACTGGAAAGATAAAGATTCCGACCGGTTTACCAAAACTCTTGTGATGATCGCCCCTACCGAACTCGACCCAAGATTCGATATGTTCAAGGCTTTTTCAAACAATAAGTCAATGCGAACTAATCTTGCAATTCTTTTTGCCGTTCCGAACAACGACCCGCTAAGTCAGGGAATTGCCGAGAAAATCCGTAAGGCTTTACTCGAAAAGAATGAAGATGAAAAATTAGAAGCGAACTTTGAAATTGTTAAATATCCAACCACTAAAACGGTGAAAACGGATAAAAGCGAATCGAAAACCGAAATGACCATTACGGAAATTTTTACCGGCGGTGAAGCGAAATTGGGGGCAACCGTGTTTAATTTTATCGACAAACGCAACAAAGCCTTCCCCGAAAAAGAAGCCAGATGGTCAAAACTCAAATAGTAAATAGATACAAAAGTTGAAAAGACCCGTTCACGGCAGGATTTGAGCATCTATACTTCTCACGGTAAATCTTGAGGTCATTCTGATAGGCTTCCTGAAATTTCGGCGAATGCTTGTGATACTCAAACGATATGGAAGGTTTTTTTCAAAAAAAACTTCCCTTTATCGGAACAACGTTAACGCCGCCGCTCCGGCAAGACCGGCATGATAACCAAGACCGGTTTGCTCAATCTTCACAGAAGGATTGGCGCTCTCGAAAAGACGTGAACGGAATGATTTTTCCAAAGAAGGTAAAAGAAGATCAAATGACTGCATAACACCGCCGCCAAATATCACCGCCTCCAAATTCAAAAGGTTCACCGCATAACTTGCCGCTTTACCAAGAAGTGTGCCGGTTGTTTCCATAACAGATACGGCAATTGCGTCGCCGTTGCGTGCCGATTCGGCAACTTTTTGCGCAGTGTAAGGCGGTAAAATCGGAGTTGGTATGGATGGATTCAACTTTTGTTGTTCCTGAAGTTGCCAAGCATACCGCTTGGCAATTCCCGGTCCGGCGGCTTCGGCTTCAAGGCAGCCAAAATGACCGCAACCGCATTGAATAGGCGGTTGGCAACCGTCAATAGAATCCACAACACCAAAATGACCAATTTCCGCCGCCGCACCAAAATGTCCCAAATAAACTTCACCGCCCAAAACAAGCCCCCCGCCAATACCATTACTGACCGTTATCCAAAGAAAATCGTTTAATTCCCGACATTTTCCGAATCTTTTTTCCGCCAACGCACAAGCGTTTACATCATTTTCGATGGCAACCGGTTTGCCGCCGTACCGTTCGGAAAGGATTTGAGCTATCGGAAAATCACGGATTCCCGAAAAACAAGCGTAAACCCAAATCCCGTTGCGGGAATCCGCCAAACCGGGAATAGTAACACCAATCCGTTCAAATGAGATATTTCCCAGTTCCGCAACTGCATCATCAATCAGTGCGAGCAGTTGTTCCCGACGGCAATCAACCGCCAAATTCCGATACGCCGCCGAATATATTTCAAATCGGGAATCATCCGCAAACAACAACGCGGCAATCAATTTGGAACCGCCAATGTCCAAAGCAAGAATATTCATTAAGTAAATTGGGCTGTTGCCGTTTTATATTTGGGAATAAATAACAGAATAATCGCTAGTAACGAAATAATCCGTTGCTAGCGATAACAAATAGAAAAAAACAATTTTTAATTAATCGCGCGGTCGGACGGCTCCGGTCAAACCGGCATAATCGACCCGATCTTCAGGATGCCAGAGCGGTAAGCCTTTACGAATACGTTCCGCTAAAACTTCTAACTTTGCCGGAGAACCCGCCGGTGCATCTGTTGGTCGGAAATCTTCAGTTACAACTGGAACAAACTCTTCGTCGTGTCCCGTTTCCAATATCGTATCAAACACGTTTTTCATACGCTCACCTCTTGTCTTCTTTTCGCCCCTTTTGGCGAAGTTAATAGTAGTGAATTAAAAAATCAATTCCAAAATATTAATTTCGGCAAAATTCACTAAACATTAAAACAGTCTTTATGATATAATTATAAACGATTCTGAAAATTTTTCTTTGTTGATTTTAACGAATTGTCTGAATAATCTAAATTAACTGTTGCCGGTGAATATTTTATTCGGTTCCGTATTTTCGGCACCGAATTTTATTGTCTTGGGTTATGTTACGGTGATTTATTTATTGTTTTTGTGCCGAACGTGTCAAAAGTTTTTATACAGTGCTTTTTATAAAGTGCAATGAGAACGCCAAACATAAACTATGTTACGAGCAATTTTTACAGAAATTAAATTTGTCGAAACAAATTTAATTTACCTCTGACGTTATCGGTCAATACCGGAGATTAACTTGAGAGGGAAATCATGTTTTTCGACATGACTAATTGCTGCCGTGTGGCGCATACCATCAACACACGGCACTAATTATAGTAAACACTAAATGACCGTCAAGAGATATTTCCTCCCCAAAACAAATTTATTTTGTTTTTTTAGAAAATTCTCTTCCGGTTGAACAAATAATTTAATTGAGTGCTTATTCTAATTCAATTTTGTTTCCCAACAAGCGTCCCCTCTTACAATTTTGTGGTTTTTTCCGAAAAAAATCAGGGCGGTTTCATT
Source organism: Planctomycetaceae bacterium (assembly GCA_031288765.1). GTDB lineage: Bacteria > Planctomycetota > Planctomycetia > Pirellulales > Thermoguttaceae > WRKP01. Next base: position 3,573 of record JAITQV010000150.1, on the reverse strand, counting down.
TTGGCTGCAAATTGACCGCAAAAAACAACAAAATAGCAAAAACAGATAAAATAAATAAAAATATTAGAGGGTAAATAATCAATTCCGACGTAAAGTTTTGTAATATTTTCGATGGAATGTTCGTATTTATTTTGTCGTTTGTTGAACTATTACGCAGAACAAGGCTCAATATTAATTGATCGTGGATAATTGATAGCGGATAATGGAGAATTTCGCAAGCGGAGTTTTTAAAAGATTTGGTTTAAGGTTCTTGCCGCGAATAGTCATCGTTTTCGTTGCTTGCAACAATTTCACCAATAAGCGTGTTTCCTGAGAAATTAGCCAAGATATAGGTATTTCGTCCGGCGTTCACACGAATTGTCCGCGAATGTTCCGAGCCAAGCGGGGTTGAATCCGGCGAATTGCGGTAATCATTGCCGGAAAGAGAGCCGGCAAGCGAGAATGTCCGACCGGATGATTGCAGCGAAAGGCGGTGTTCTCCCGCCGGTAACTCTATTCGTGCCGCCTGAATTTCCGCCGGTAAAAGATTCCAGCAACGCGTATCCGCTGTTTCGAGAGCCTCCCAAAGAATCCCGCCAAGTTCCATCGCCAAACTAATCCAAAGATTGGCATCAACCGCTTCCTTGCTTCCATACACAATTCCCTTTTTCAACGCCCGCCGAATCACCGCCCGTGCAATAATTTGCGGCTTAACCGCTTCGAATTGTTCTTCCGCCATACGTCCGATATTGGTTAATGTTTCCGTTTGAGCCGACCATTTTCCGTCAATCGAAACCGCAAGCGACGGAACCGTTCTGCGCGGTCGGACAACAACCGGAATCATCACCGGAGCCAAATCAGGAATAACGGGACGTTGACCTGACATTGCGAGCATTGCGGTTATCCAGAATTGCGACGCCTGCAAAACTTCGCAATTCTGCTGCAACTTGTAGGGACCGGCTCCGACAAGCCCGAAAATATACACCACTCCATTTCCCGCCGCACAATGAAAACCGGTTTTGGCGCGTTCCAAATCGCGTTGTCCTTGTATAAAATCCGGTTCCCATTCGCAAACTGTTGCGAACGCCTTCGTAACATCGTCGTAATTGCGAAGCGTTTCCTCCTGCATAACGCCGATTAAATACGGACCGATGGCGACTTGCCGATAAGATTCCGCTTTGGGGTTCAATGTTTTTTGGTCATTGTTTGGGTCTTTGACGGTTCCGTTTTTGATGATTTCGTTTTGTTTCAGACCGATTTGCAGTGCATAAGCCGGAGCGTCGGTTCCATCGTACATTAAGTTCGACAGCGCAAGAAAAACACGAATCAATACCTTCTCGTAATCTTCACCGGCGTAGGAAACGGTATTGTCATCGACCAACATGGAGACTGCTTTTTCCGCCGTATTGGTTATTCGTTCTCTTTCAATTTTGTCAAAACGGTCACGGACTTCGCGCAATAGTTTTTCGGCTTCGCGGGGTTTTCCGCTGCAAAGTTCGATGACGGACTGATTTAATTTGAGCAAATCGGTTTCACCTCGCCGTTTTTTTTTCAGACTTTTATTGATTTCTTTTTGGGCGGTTTCAAGATTTCCTTGTTCGAAGTTATTTCGGATTTTGAGGTGCCGTTCTCCGAAACTCGCGCAACCCCCAACAACAATCAGAATACCGATTGTGAATAAACATAAAAACAATTTGCCTTTAGAAGATAAGTCCATTGCGAAATAGTATTGTTTGTCCGAAATTTTTGCAAGAGCAAAAAATTTCCGGTCGATTTACGCCGACGGGGACTTTGTTTACAGAGTTTATAGAGTTTATGTGTACTTTGAACGGCAGGAAATTACCATTTATTTTAATAGGGAGTTTCTAAAAATTACCCGTAAGTCCTTATTTTTAAAGGTCAAATTAAATTTTTAGATGAGACCAATAGTAATTAGTTCCTGTTGATTTTATGGATTAGGGTACTTGACATGAATTTTAGATCGGTTACACTCAATTTTCTTAAATTTTTGTTTCTAGTTTTTCCATTTTAACTTCAACCCAATGTTTTATATCAGAATGTTCAAATCAACACTTTCAATTTCAAAAAGGGGAACTCCTATGAAAACATTTACTTTATTTCTGTCAATTTTATTTTTGTTTGTTTTTTCCGTGTTACAGGCGGAAGATAACACCCAAACAAAAAATAAAGTTAGAGAACTTCGTGTTCTTTCCTATAATATTCATATCGGAATTGGTATGGATGGTAAACTTGATCTGGAACGCACCGCAAAAACAATTCTGGAACAAAATCCTGATATTGTTGCGTTACAGGAAGTTGACCGGATGGCGGACAGAACGCAAAAAACGGATCAGACAAAAGAACTGGCGAAATTGACCGGTATGGAAGCGGTTTTCGGTAAAACGTTAAATCGCGCCAATGGAGAATACGGTATTGCGATTCTCACCAAACATCCGGTTTTGGAACAGAAATACACTCAACTCCCGCGTTTGGGGAATCGGGAAGATCGAGGCGTGTTGGCAGTGAAAATTCGTTTGGACGACAAAACGTCATTGTTGTTTATCTGCACACATTTTTGTCACGAAAGCGAAGAACGGCGAATCATGCAGGCGCAAAAAATCAATGAACTTTTTACGTCCGATAATGATCTGCCGACTATTCTTGCCGGAGATTTCAATACTCAACCAGACAGTAAAGCGATTGCGGTTCTTAAAGAAAAATGGTTTGATACGACTGATAATAAACCAACTTTCGGTAACCCAAAACCGTCTTCCAAGTTGGATTACATTTTCTGTCGTCCCCAATCGGCGTTCAATGTAAAACAAACCAACGTGATTAATGATTCCGTAACTTCCGACCACTGCCCTGTTCTCTCGGTTGTGGATCTGATAACACCGTAAAACAAAAATCACGGAAACTTGAATTTCCAATTTCCGGTAATATTTCGGCGGTTTTATTTTTTTCCGGCAGACAACCGCACGAAAACCGGTTGCCTGTCGGTTTTTCCTTTACAAAACCGCAGAAAATTAGCCATGAACCCCAAAAAATTTCAAAAAATGTCATACGACAATCACCAATTGTCACACGACAATCGCCGGTTGCCAAACGACAATTGCCGGTTGCCAAACGACAATCGCCGGTTGTCATACGACAATTGCCGGTTGTCACACGACAATTGCCGGTTGTCACACGACAATTGCTGGTTGTCACACGACAATTGCCGGTTGTCGCACGACATTTTTTGCATTTTGCACGTCCGAATGCTTCAAAAAGATACAAATTCGCCCAAAACCGCTGCAAAATGAAACATTCGGCGGAATAATTACAAAAAATTCTAACTCTCAAAGAAACAAATTTTCTGATAAAAACAACAAGAATTGACACGCCAAAACTTCCGAACCGAATTCTCAAAACGTTATATGCTTTTTATCTATGACCCCGAATTACAAAAACCGTACTTGCGGCGAGGAATTGTCCGGGCATCGAAATTCTGACGCCAACCCATAAGATATTTTGTTTTGCTCTTGTCCCCGACGGAAAAAATCGGTATTCTTCCCGTCGCCCCAACCCAAAAAATAGAACAAACGTTTTTTT
>JAITQV010000116.1 GCA_031288765.1 Planctomycetaceae bacterium | reverse complement strand
CAACAAGCGCACGAACATCAAGCGTTCGGACTGACTCCGGCAACATAAAACCGCGTGCCGCAACTTCCACATCGCCCGCATTAACCAATGTAATATCCGCGTATGTGTAACCCATAATCACCAAAATAATCAGTTATAAAAATTATTGTGAACGGTTATAAATAATTAACGCAACATTCGTTTACAGTAATAACGTTCATTTTCACTGTCGTAAACAACAGTAAATCCTCTACCTGCACGATAGTATTCTTCATAACAATAACCTTTTGATACAAAACGGATACATGAGTTTTCCGTTCGTCCGGTTGGTTCTATTTTACATTCACTGCTAGTACATTCATGATGTTCCGGTTTTAATGGATAAATATATCTTCTGGTGCTAAATGATTTATTGGGCATATATTTTATTATTTCCATTTTTTCAATATCTTCTATTTCCCACTTTTCCTTTTCACAGTATTTCAAAAAAGAATCCTTTGGCAAATTAAACTCATACAACACTATCACCAAATCTCGATAGTAACAATAATCAGCGGCATCTTGAGGAAAGTCATCCGGTACCGGAAGATGTTCACCTGACTCTTTATAATATATTATGGGATAGAGAAGAATAAAAAAAAGCAGACAAATCAATACAATCACTACGCCACTAGCCAAGTGTTGTATTAACGATTGTTTGTTTTCCGATATTTTTGTCATGGTAATTTATTTTTGTTTTTTACCATAATAGTAATAATTGCAAACAGAATTATTTTAATGAAACAAGTTCCAAATCACCAATGTTTTCAATTTGTTTTTTTAATTTATATCTGATTTGACCGGCATTTTGTACAACAGTTCGATCAACAGGAAGGACAATCAACCACGTCAAACAGTTATTCCAATATTCTTCGAATAATTCGGTCATTCCGTTCAGTAGTTCGTATTCCGTAATTACTGAAATATAAGTATAATTATATTTTCGTCTAATCTGTGATAGTATTGAATAGTCATGATCCGGTGTTCGCCAATGATTAATAATGATACATGAATCTATAAAAATACCGGACGACATTGGTTAATTTCCTTTCTAGCATCTTCCATTGCCTGAATTTCGTTTTCGGTAATTCTTAGTAAAAGGTTCTGAAAATTTTCCCATGCTTTGTTTTGAGCTTCGATTTTTTCAGGTGTCAATTGTGCTTCCAACTTTTCACGCTGTCTGATTGTTTCCGTTTTTTCTGCCAGAGATAAAATCGTATTATCACAACAAACAAATATCGCAACTTCTGGAATTTTATTAACTTTCATGGTATTTTGAAAAATGAAATGAGTTTGAAAATAGGTATATTTTCGTGTCAAAATAAATTTGAAAATCTATAACACAATCTATTTTTTTATTGTATTGTTGTTTTCAATTGCCGTTAATCCCCACTGTTCCAATGCGAACCAAAGCTGAGCAATCAAAAACGCAGGAAATGAACCCTCTGTTTCCGTCATCAAAAATTTACGATGTTCTCTTGCAAATTCAGTCGAAGCCAAAGGAGTAAAAAGAGAATCACTATCAAACGGTTTATAATATTTTTTTTCGTATAATTCCTTATTCCATGAACCAAGAAATTGTAATGAAAAATAATAAGCAAACGACACATTAAGCATACGCGATTCCACCGGTGGAGATGAACGTGAAAAAGGTTTACTATCCAATAATGAAATTGGATAATGTTCAAAAAGTAACTTTTGTGTAAGCGCAACAATTTTATGACGATCCAGAAGTTTATTTGGATCATTCATAAAGCTTCTCATTTTTGGACGGTATTCATAAAAATAGAGTGAGCAGACTTTCATTGGGCTATATTCTGTACCATCAATGTCAGTTCGCCACTGAATTTTTTCATCATAACCCTTAAAACGAGATTCATTTGTATGGGCATACATATCAGCACAAAAACATTTTTTCCATTTTGAAAAAATATTTGTGATAAAAGTCTGACGAGCTGTAAATTTTTCATCACTTATTTCATGCCAATTTTCATTCATTATCTTCCTCTGGAAAGCAATCATCAACCGGAATGACACTACAAAATGCACTAAATGCGCTATCAATTCCCTTTGATTCAATTGGATTTGTTACAATAAACGCGTCTTCATCGGAATTTTCAAATTTTTTCGTATGAAATTTTTTGATACCAAAATCTGGCTCGAAATTTGAATCATTGTTAAGTTTTGACATTGTAAGTTCTCCTTAAAACAATTTTTTCCTTGAAATAAAAATCTACCGGAATGGCGGCAATCCGCCGTTCCGGTTTTATTATTTTGTAATTTATTTTTTCTTTGCGGCAGCCTGAAGTTTCTCTTCTTGTTCGGCGGCTTGCTCAATAGCTCCAACGTACATAAACGCTTGTTCCGAAAGATGATCCCATTTTCCGGCAGCGATTTCTTCAAAGGAACGAATCGTGTCTTCAAGCGGTGTAATTTCGCCCGGCTTACCGGTAAAAACTTCCGCAACAAGAAACGGTTGCGATAAAAACCGTTCCATACGTCTGGCACGGTGAACAACCAACTTGTCCTCTTCCGCCAACTCGTCCACTCCAAGAATCGCAATGATATCCTGTAACTCACGGTAACGTTGAAGTGTTCGTTGTACGGTTCTGGCACAGTCGTAATGGCGTTGCCCAACGTATTGCGGATCAAGAACCCGGCTCGACGACGCCAACGGATCAACCGCCGGATAAATCCCTTTTTCGGAAATCGCCCGCTCCAAATAGATAAACGCATCCAACTGACCAAACGCTGTTGCCGGAGCCGGATCGGTCGGGTCGTCCGCCGGAACGTAAACCGCCTGAACCGACGTAATAGCGCCGCGACTCGTTGACGCAATCCTTTCTTGTAACGCCCCCATTTCCGAAGCTAATGTCGGTTGGTAACCAACCGCCGACGGCATCCGTCCCAACAACGCCGATACTTCAGAACCGGCTTGAGAAAACCGGAAAATGTTATCAACAAACAGCAGAACATCCGTTCCCGTAACGTCACGAAAATATTCCGCCATCGTCAATGCCGAAAGCGCAACACGAAGTCTTGCCCCGGGCGGTTCGTTCATCTGACCAAAAACCATTGTTGTTTGTTCAATAACACTTCGACCGGTGTTACCGATTTTAGCTTCGGACATTTCAAGCCAAAGATCATTTCCTTCACGGGTTCGCTCTCCAACTCCGGCAAAAACAGAGTTTCCGCCATGAGCCGAAGCAATCCGGGCAATGAGTTCCTGCAAAATAACCGTTTTACCAAGACCTGCCCCGCCAAACAATCCGGCTTTACCGCCGCGAACAAACGGCGTTAAAAGATCAATGACCTTGATACCGGTTGGAAAGATTTCTGTTTTCGTAGCAAGATCGGTAATCGTTGGAGCGTCACGGTGAATCGGTCGATATTCAGCAGCGTTAATCGGTCCTTTTTTGTCAACCGGTTCGCCAAGCAAATTGAATACCCGACCAAGCGTTTCTTTTCCAACCGGTACGGAAACAGGCGCGCCGGTATCAAGACAATCCATGCCGCGAACCAAACCGTCCGTAGTTCCAAGTGCAACACACCGAACCTTCCCGCCGCCAAGATGTTGTTGAATCTCGCCAACCAAGTGAATGACAAGACCTTTTTGTTCACTGTCAATTCTAACAGCATTGTAAATTGCCGGAAGACGATCTTCCGCAAATTCCGCATCAAATGTAGAGCCGATCACTTGAGTGATACGACCAATGTTTTTTTCCATTGTAACCATGTGTTCTATTGGAGTTAAAGTGAATCGTACCGCTTGTGTACGATGAAAATTTTGTCCGTGTTTTCGTAACACGATAAAACTACTAACGCACGACGAAAGTTTCCTTTACGTCTTTATTTTGTGTTTGCTTATTATTTTATTTTTGTTTCTTTTTCTCCATCCGCTTGAGATGTTGTTCATACAACTCTCGTGATGTCTGTTCCATAACAGAACGAACCATGTCATCATGAGCTTTGAGAAAAAACTACTCGGAAAATGTGTGTGTATCCGGTTTCATAATATCTTTTCTTGTTTTATATTTATCGTTTTTTTACCATCAATATCATATAATTCGTATTCCTGTTTCTTGGGCTAAACGAAAAAACGGATCCGAGCCGTCACGTGAAACAATAATATCAATTTTTTGTTCTCCTATTCTGTCAAGAATATCACGGCGTATCTGAATTTTTTTCATAAGGTCGATTTTAGGTGAAAGAATAGCAATATCAATATCACCGCCTTTTTTCGTATCATCGGTTCTGGAACCGAAAAGCCATAACGCCGCCTCCGTATCCGCCTTTTTAACAGCTTCGATCATAACTTGTTTTTCCGTGTCAATAATTCTCATTTCATTCAACTATAAGTTGACCGGTTATGTTCAATCAATTTTTAACGTTGGGATATTCTTTGTCTAATTCTTTCATAAAATCCTCATGTGAGATTACTAATCCACTAACAATTTTTGGTTCACTAATTTTAATATCCCGCGATTATACTGCTGTTAATGACTTAATAACGCAACAATTATCAGTACATGTCAAAATAGTGTTAAGCGTCTCTTGATCATCTATCGAATCAATCTGTTGCCGAAGGACTTGCCGGACAAATTTTTTGTCCGATAATTCTGCTGTTGCCGTAATTTTATCTCCTAATCTTCTATACTTTGCCGCCCATCGCGAAATGAAAATATTTGTATCACATTATCTTGAATTTGATAAATCAACACAAAATTCCCTATTGTCAATCGACGACAATTATTCGGAATCAATTCACCAAAAAACGGATTACGTCGAATTATACCAATAGTTTTATGAACAGTTCGTTTCAATTTTTTACTGTACGTATGGGATTGATTTCGTTTTGTGTAATACTTAGTGATTTCATCCAACTGCGATAATGTTAACGGAGACCATTTAGTTTTCATCTTCATCGTCTTGAAAATCTGAGTCAAGCATTTTCATTGCATCTTCATGGGATATTCCCAATCCATCGGCAAATTGTTGTTCACTAATTTCAATATCGCGCAATTGTGCTGCGGTTAACGGTTTAGAATCGTAACATTTATCGGTAAATGTCAAAATAGCGTTAAGCATCTCTTGATCATCTATCGAATCAATCCGTTGCCGAAGGACTTGCCGAATAAACTTTTTGTCCGATAATTCTGCTGTTGCCATAATCTTAATACTTTTTAATGTTTAACAAACGAATACCGAATGTTCACTTGTGAAGAATTTCTTCCTTAAAATCATCTCATCAATGCACAAGTTCACGTTCAAATTCTGCCAGTGTTTCACAATCCAATGCCAGTTCTGCAAGTGAATCCAACGCAATAGGGTCTGTGTAAGAATTTATAGACCGTAAAATGGATTCCGGTACTTTTTCGAACCTTTTATTGAGTATTTTAAGGATAACAAAAATTCGACCTTTAATTTCGCCTTTAATTTCACCTTTGATTTCACCTTGAACAAATAGTTCTTCCAGTGTTGACATAACCATTTTTTCTGCCTCCTGTTTATTTAAAATTTTTGAAATTGTTTCTGTAATAACTTCTTTACCGGTTTTCGTTACTGCCAGAAAGTAACGTGTTAGGGAATTTAACCAACCGTAAATTCGCGGATCGGTTTTGATTTCTTCAAAATGCCCGACAATCCGGTCGAAATTTTCCGGTAATTTTCCCAACGATGCCGATTGCAATGTGTCCAAAAGAGCAACTAATGCCGGATGTCCTTTTAATTCTTCACACCGAATCCGCGACAAATCAATCAATATTGCGGGAAACGATAAAAAATGACGATCCGCGCCAGGCGGTAATGATACCCAATCTCCCATTTGTAACAACTCATTCCATGGAATTTCTCCGTGATAAAGAACGATAACAAACACGTACGGATATTTACCGTCATCGGTCATTGCGTTTGGGTCTGCTTCGCAACCTTCGTAAAATTCCAATAATTTACGTAAACAACGAATACAAAAACGTTTGACTTTTTTTGATTGATGTTCAAAAAAGAAGAACACTTTTGAATAACCGCCGGCTTTGAATTTTGCCGAAAAACGCAAATCGCCGATTACTTCCTGTAAGTGATCATCTATTGTTGTCGGCGATTCACACCGAAGCGAACCAAAATCAATCAGACGAATAACTCCCATACCGCCATAATGTTCCAATAAACTCCTGAACAATTCAATGTCCATGAGAAAATATCTAACAATAAGATCATGAGGATGCGCAAGTTCAATTCGCACTGTCACTTTAGGAAACACCCGCATAAAAATTTCCCATTCTAAAAAATCCTATCAATTCTATTTTAAAATCGCAAAGCAAAAAATGGTTATAAACGTAAATTGTTGCAAAAATCCGATAATTTCGTAATTACCATAATTTTTGTTTCCGAATAAAAGGTCTAAATGAAAGGAGTGAATCGGGGACAGAAGTCCCCGATTTTTTGTGCGCTATTATACACTGCACGATTTAACTACACGATTACGACTCTTTCGCCGGAATCCGCATTTTATAGAACGAACGCCAGACAAAGAATAAACCGATTGCAAGGAATACAACCGAAATCACTCCGGTCATTCCGGCATACGGACCGGCATAAACAGGTGTTTCTGTTATCGTTTTAGCAATTTGTACCGCTCCATCCGTTGCTTTTTCGGAATACTTCATCGCAATCGCAATTTCTGTTGCAAGAAGTCCGAACAACGTTGAGAACTTAATGATCGGATTCAAAGCGACCGACGAAGTATCTTTGAAAGGATCGCCGACCGTATCGCCGATGACGGCGGCGGCGTGAAGATCGGAACCTTTTTCCTTCAAATCAACTTCGACAACCTTTTTGGCATTGTCCCACGAACCGCCGGCATTTGCCATGTAAATTGCCTGGAACAATCCGAAAATCGCTATCGAAATAAGATAAGCGACAAAGAAGTTCGGATCAACAAACGCAAATGCCAGCGTCAACGAAATTAACGCAAGGAAAATATTCCACATTCCTTTTTGAGCATAATCCGTACAAATCCAAACAACCTTTTTTGAATCGTTAATATCCGCTTCGGTTTTGTTTAAGTCCATATTCTTTTTAATGAACTCAACAGCCTGATAAGCACCGGTTGTTACGGCTTGCGTGGCGGCACCGCTGAACCAGAAAATTACGGCTCCGCCGCAAATCAAACCAAGAACTACCGGAGCCTGCGTCAACTCAAGATTCAACACACCCAGTTTTTCGAGCATCAAAATAATCGCAAAAATCATTGTTGTTGCTCCGGCAACAGCGGTTCCGATCAACACCGGTTTTGCAGTTGCCTTGAATGTGTTACCGGCTCCGTCATTGGCTTCGAGACACCATTTACTATGTTCAAAGTCAACATCGAAACCAAATTCTTGTTTCAATTCTTCTTTGATACCCGGAACCGATTCGATTTGCGACAATTCAAAAATCGACTGAGCATTATCCGTAACAGGTCCATAACTATCAACGGCAATTGTTACAGGTCCCATACCGAGAAAACCAAACGCAACCAAACCGAACGCAAAGATTGCGGCGTGTTCTCCAAGAATTTGCGGATCAGTTAATCCGCAAAGCGAAATAGCATAGGCAACCGCCATCAATACCGCAATTAAACCGCCCGTCCAAAACGCACTGAAATTACCGGCGATAATACCGGACAAAATATTCAGTGACGGTCCGCCTTCACGGGATGCTGTAACGATTTCCTGAACATGGCTTGATTTGGAACTCGTAAAGATTTTTGTAAATTCCGGAATTAACACAGCGGCAAGAGTTCCGCAAGTGATAATTCCCGCCAGTTTGTACCATGCTCCATTCGGTAAATCAGCAAGCATAAAGCCGCTTAACAGGAATGATGTTACGATACAAAGACCCGCGGCAATCCAGATAAGCCAAGTCAATGGTTTTTCGAAATCGAATTTTGCTTTATCGGCGAATTTTTTTTCAGAGATCGACTGATTGATAAAATAAGCGCAGCCGGAAAGACAACCCATCAAAACACGCATAGCAAAAATCCAGGTGATCAATTGCGCTTGTAACGCAATATCAGGAATTGCCAGTACGATAAACGAGATGAGAGCAACGCCGGTAACACCATAAGTTTCAAAACCGTCGGCTGTCGGACCAACACTATCTCCGGCGTTATCACCGGTACAGTCGGCAATCACACCGGGATTACGCGGATCATCTTCACCGACTTTGAAAACGATTTTCATCAGGTCGGAACCAATGTCGGCAATCTTGGTGAAAATACCGCCCGCAATACGTAACGCACTGGCTCCAAGCGATTCACCAATAGCAAAACCAAGAAAACAAAGACCAACCGTTTCGCGCGGAACAAACATCAAAATCAAAAGCATGATGATGAGTTCGAGTGAAATGAGGAACAAACCAATACTCATACCGGAACGAAGCGGAATATTGACCACATCCCACGCTTTACCGCGTAAAGAGGCAAAAGCGGTTCGGGCATTTGCCCAAGTATTCAACCGAATACCATACCAAGCGACCGAATAGGAACCAAGCATACCGATAATTGCAAAGAAAAGAACTTGCAACAATATCGAAATTGGTGAATGGTGAGCACCTTCTTCATGCGGCTGAATAAAAACAAAAATAGCATAAGCAACCGCAATGAAACAAAAAAGGTAAACAAGAAACAATCCTTGTTTAACCAAATAGGTACTACATGTTTTGAAAATGATGTTAGCAACATCTGACATTTTCTTGTGAACCGGCAGTTTGGCAACCTGAACGAACAGGTACAAACTAATTCCCAGCGTGATCAGCGTGAACGCCAAACCGATGCCGAGAATGGTAAATCCATCCATGCCGCCAAGGTACTTAAACGTACCTGCGCTCATTTCAGGAATTTTGAGATCAGCCTCGCTTCCAAAGACCGACAAGCCGGTCAACAGGAATACAAACAAGGGAAGCAACAAACGATTTAAGTTTTTCATAAGTGTAACAAAGTGTTAAAAGTGGATAGTAAAGGAAATGGATTGTTGAAACGGAAAAACGCTTTCCGTCATCAACGTTCCGCCTAATTAGCCAAAGCGTCGGCACCGCTGATAACTTCGAGAATTTCGTTTGTTATCTGCGATTGCCTTGCTCGGTTGTACGATGTGGTCAACTGCCCGATCATCTTATCGGCATTTTCGGTTAACGTGTTGATCTTGTTAGTGCTGTCATACCATTTTCATAATGACATGACTTTACTGTTTTAATTATTTCATTTTTTTAAAACAAACTAAAGGAATTATAATCACGATAGTTTGGAATATTATACTCACCTTTGATATTACTACTCCGTTAAACGTTTTCATTTATAAATTTAACAACTTTTTCCGGTTTTAACAATAAAATCATATTACTTGTTTTTAATAAAATATTATCATTTAATGAATAAATATCTCAATGACAATTTGATTTCAACTCCCAATAATTATCAAAACATTTATTGATAATATTTACTACCAAAATACCGTGAGCGGTTTGGGTTCTTGCATATATCGTACTTTAATTGGTATTTCCTCCCAAGTATTAGGTAAAAAGAAACGAATTGAATTAAGTCGTTTTTGACTCACATAAACCACAATTTCGCCGTCGCCTATTCCAACACAACGGAACCAAGGATACTGACGAAGTTCGGTATCAAGAGTCATCGCGGCGTGTTGAATATCTGTTCTCATAACCCGTAATTACTTACTAATTGCGCATTAAATGCACGTAATATATTTTCAATCGGAAAAATATAACCATACTCTCCATTCTGTGATGCTGCAAATAAAAGACCAACAGCCTGTTTTGCATCATTTGTAACAATAAGACTGCCGGAATCGCCAGGAAGGGCAAAATATGGCGTTTCCGTTGTTCTTATCGTCCAAATATTTTGAAACCATACAGTTGCTGTAAATTTTTTACTTTTGTATTCTAAATACCATTGACCCGGCACTTTGGCTTCAATTGTTCCTAACGTTAATCCTGTTGTACGTCCTATTTTTTTAACCAACATACCAGGAGAAGGTGTGGTGTAAACATTGGGTGTATCGTATCCTCCCTCATTTTCTGAACCTTGCCATGATGTCACTGCTTCTGGATCAATTTCTGCAACTGCTGCATCCAAACTGATTAAAGGTACTAAATAGGGATCACCACTCCGTAATTCAAGTATTTCTGAATGTCGTGCAATTAATCTAGGAGCCGGTATATTGGGACCTGCATCCATACTACTGGGAGACATAATCGGTTGTCCCACTCGTGTATGATTGCATGCAGCAAATACGTGATTATTTGATAGAGCAAAGAATTTGTTTTCTTTTTGTACAATAGCACCAAGTGTTCCAGCGTAATGTTCTCCAGCAGGTTGACATGAAGAACCACAAGCTACTCGTCCATTTTTGGTAAAAATTTTACCTCTGTTTGTTGCAGTTGATACCGTTTCAGGTTTTATTATTGTCTTACCAACTTTAACAGCTTTAACGGGAATATCATGTATAGCACAAAATAAACTATTCAATTTTCGCTTATTACCTTTCACAACATAAACATATATTTGCACATGTCCCTCAATTTCAGCACATCCTACCCCTTGAACGGATAATCCGGCAAAACCACCCCGCAACGAATCAAAATTATAAAAATCATTTTTATCGGTTGATATTTGGCTTGTTGCTGGACTAACGCTACCTAGAGATGGTTCAAAATATCCATTTTTGAGAAAGTCGTCAGCAATTTGTATTGCGAGTTTTTCTAATTCTGACATTGTTTTGTTCATTTTGTTTTCAATTTTTTATCAAGACCTAAGTCTTGTTGTTTTTAGTATAACGTCAAATTTTCATCTATCAAAATTGACAAATATCTCATTATATATTCAAACAAATACTAATTTTCAATTCTTAATTAGCCAAAGCGTCGGCACCGCTGATAACTTCGAGAATTTCGTTTGTTATCTGCGATTGCCTTGCTCGGTTGTACGATGTGGTCAACAGCCCGATCATCTTATCGGCATTTTCGGTTGCCGCTTTCATGGCAACCATTCGGGCAATTTGTTCACTGACAGCGGAGTCAAGGAAACATTTGAACAATTTCGATTTGAACGCCTTCGGAATAAGTTCTTCCAAAATACTTTCCGGCGACGGCAAAAAATCGAACATAATATTACTGCGTTCTTTCAAACCGGCAATTCCTTTATCGGAGTGATCCGCCGTAATTTCATGAGCCTGTTTAACCAATGCCGCTTTTTTCAAATCGGTATCCAGCTCATCTTGTACCGCGTTGACATCGCCTTCCGTTGTCAGTTCGGTAATCGGAAGCAACGTCTCAATCACCGCATATTGCCGGCTAAGAGAATCAAATTTTGTGTAACAAACGTCAAGGCGGTCTATTTTATCTGTAATAAAATCTTCCAAATAATGATCGGCAAGTTCTGTTACTTGTTCCAAAGTTGGTTTATCTTGAAGATGAATGTAGGATTTAGCGATTTCCGCACCGCGAAACTTGAACGCCGAAATACCGCGTTTCCCCGACACTTCAAGATACACACCTGAATAATCGTTTTGAAAATTCTTAAGCCGTTGCGCCGCCAACCGCATAACACCGGCATTGAAACCGCCGCACATTCCGCGATTGGCACTGAGTACCAAAAGAACAACATCTTTTTGTGAACGGTCTTGTTTTCGTTCAATAAGGAGCGGATGTTCCAGTTGTTCGCCGGATTGCGACAAATCATGAACAAGTCCGACAAGACGTTTGGTATAAGCGTCGGCAGCAATCGCTTTTTCCATTGCCTTCTTGAATTGCGCTGTGGCAACCAATTCCATTGTTCGCGTAATCTTACGAATACTTTTAACGGATTTACGCCGCTTATCTAATGCCCGCGATTTTGCCATAATGATTATAAAATAAAATTGTTGACGTTTTCAAATTAAAGCCGGTTAAAATTTTTGTCCGATTTATCAAAGGTTATACCGTACCGATTTTTCAAAACAATTGCTTTTTTGAACATATATGTGTTTATGATTGATTTAACCTGACGTTCTCTTTTTCCGAATTATATTTAACGAATTTTTCCCAGTCAATCTCACCATTGGATTTGCAAAAAACTTTCACAAATTCTGCAACAAAACAATTAAACCGTTGATCATATAATTTTTGAAACTCTTCATTTCTTTTTTTGGCATTATTACCGAGCGGTTCAATTATATTACAATATAATTCCGAATCACCGGAAATAAACTCCCAAAATTCTTGTCCGCAATATTTGAAATATTCTCCTTTATCCGGATTCTTATCTTTTCCGTAACAACAACCATTAACCGCAATAACATTTACTCTACTCTGACTTGTTCGTAATGTCTTTTTAGCAGTATTGAAACTCGTTACCATTTTTCTAATTTGACTGGAATTTCCCCAATTGGGACCGGATTTGATACTCACGATATAACGAATCAAATCTTTATCAAACTCAAGATCAATTCCATTAATACCGGACTTCTTACCTCCGTATGCTTTTTCGTTGACAAAAATTACAAGCCCTTCAAGCCAATTACCAAAAATTGTTTCCTCATTTGACGAAATGTGGGCATCGGTAATTCCTTTAACTACTTCATGCGCTAAGTTTAGCGATTTGACACGGAAAAGGTAAGGATTTTTACGTTTGAGTACATCTCGAAGTTTCAATTTGGAAAGGCAGTCTATTCGTTGTTGGTGAAATGCGCCAATATGTTCCCGCACATATTCAATAACAGTATTTTGATTCACAACTCTCATCGTATTTTTGCAATTTTTAAATCACAGTGGGTTTTTCGTTCAATATCCCACGTCAAAGGTAAATGAGAATGTTGCTGTTTAAAACTGTTCTGAACTATTTCAAAATATTCCGGTAAAATTTCGATGCCGATTGTTCCTCGTCTCATTTTTTGTGCAACAATACAAGTTGTTCCCGATCCCATAAACGGATCAAGAACAACATCACCTTCTTTTGTGAAAAGTCTAATAAACCATTCCGGCAAACATTCGGGAAAAGCGGCGCTATGTTTTTTATTGTTACATTCAGTTGCCAAATGTAATACATTGGTCGGATAAGCCTCTTTTCGATTCAGCCAATGTGAGATGTTCTTTCCAAAACCGCTAATTGTTTTTGAAGTATCCCGTATTTTATCTGTTTCGCTAAGGTTACGAAGACGATTTTGAGTCCAATCTCCCATCGGAACCATTACGGCTTCTTGATACATGTTAAAGTTGCGATTTTTATTAAACTGCAACAATCGCTCCCACGCATCACGAAAACGATTGGGCCATTTACCCGGGTAACAATTTTTTTTATGCCAAATAAATTCTTCCGTCCAAAGCCAGCCTTGTTTTTTCATTTCGATAATAAGTTCTAAAACGTATGTACTCCGTTCACCTTGTACAACTTTTTCCTTGATATTTAACACAAATGTTCCTGTTGGTTTCAAAATGCGGAATAATTGTTTTGAAATCGGCAAAAACCACTCAACATATCTATCAGGGCTAATTCCGCCATACGTTGTTTTCCGTTGGTCTGCGTACGGCGGTGAAGTAAAAATCAGATCAACCGAATTTGCCGGTATCTGTTTCAGTATTTCTTTACAATCACCCAAATAAATTTGCGTTTTATTCATGTTTC
Source organism: Planctomycetaceae bacterium (assembly GCA_031288765.1). Classification (GTDB taxonomy): domain Bacteria; phylum Planctomycetota; class Planctomycetia; order Pirellulales; family Thermoguttaceae; genus WRKP01. The sequence goes on along the minus strand of JAITQV010000116.1, from coordinate 1,140 downwards.
CATTTTTAAGTGAAAAATAATTTTATGGTAAGTTATTGATTTTTCGTTTTGGTTTTTGATTTTATAAATATTAAGGTATGAAAACTATATTTATTGTGATTAAAATGTCTTTATCATATTGCGCATTGAGGTTCTATTTTTGTAAAGAATTTCGTATTGTTTAAGCATATCTTTAACAATTTCTTTACCGCCTTCTATTTTTTGCATCTTTTTTAATAACTGTGCGAGATAATTATAAGCGTCGTGTCCGGTGTTTTTTTCGGCATAGTCATCCAATGCTTTTCGAAACAGAAGAAGAGTTTTTTGAGGAAATTTTGCAACAAAATTTTCGTAGTATTGTTCAATCAATTCGACCGATAAATACTTCTCCACAAACTCCATCAACCGCTCATTCGCGCCTTCCGCAACCAAAAGTTCAAAAATACTCTTATTATAAAACGTATATGCCTTATACATATTTATTGTCACATGATAACCGCCCAAAGAATTTTCATAATGATTGATAAGTTGTTGTAATGCTGTTTGCCACTCTTTATTAGTAAAGGTTGATTTATAAACTTTGAAATATTTTATTTCGAATTGCCGTTCGATAAATCCAAAAGACAATTCCCGAATCATCGGAATATCCTTTTCCTGTTGCGCAATCTTAAAAAGTAATTTATTCCAATCAGAATTATGCCTATCGTTTTTTTCATTTAAATAATCATTTATTAATTTTTTTGCTTCGGCATATTTTTTTTCGTTTATTTTTTTCTCTGCTAATTTTTTACAAAAAGATTCGATTTGAATATTTCCTTCAATAATTTCCCATGCTTTTTCAGGTTGGTTATTATAATTGTACAAATTAATTTTTTGCTCCAAAATTCTTGCCGCATCATAAGAACTCATATCATCAATTTTACTCAATAATTCATCTTGAAATTCGATAAAACCATTTGGATTTACTTTAAGTGCCAAAAACATGAATAAATTATTAAACTCAGTAAATATATTGGATACATTATATTTATCCTTCCTTATTTCAACGCAACAATAATCATACAACTCTTTCAGATCAACTCCCGAAACTTCAACAATATCACCTAATATTTTAAACGGAAATTCGAAATAATCATAGTCAATATAATCAGTAATCTCACA
>JAITQV010000055.1 GCA_031288765.1 Planctomycetaceae bacterium | reverse complement strand
TAAAGACATTTGACTAAAATATTTTACTACAATTTTTTGGAAAGTGCAGATAATAACAATAATGCCGAATACTTGAAAATGAAAGTTTTATTTTCCATGTATTCGGCGATTCTGTTGATGGTTAAATAAAAAAACAAATAATACCGGCATGAGAATTTTATTTGTTTTATTCTTTTGTATTTTCCAGAATTTCGTTAGTTTGTCTTCGGGTTTCGTCGTTTTTCGTAATGTTCAAAATCTTTTGCATTACGGCGGCAACTTTTTCCCGTTGTTGAGTAAGAATTGCCTTACCTACCGCAATTGCGGAAAGAGAAGCCGGTTCCGCTAACACCGGATTGTCAAGAAATTCCTGTAACTTTTCAAGTGATTGCGGAATTGGGATTCGTCCTAAAGCGTCGATTAGGAGAAGTTGCTCTTCGTTACGCTGTACAAATTTCATGGCTTCCAAACACATATTAAACCGGTGTTCATTGGAAGTATCCATTTGCCGAACAATCCGAATATACCCCCGAAGTGAACGGTTATGGAATTTTTGAGCAGCGGGGTTTTGTAAAATTTCCAAAATAACCGGAGCGGCATCGGGATCATGCCAATTACCAAGAACACGGGTTGCGGCGTCCTGAATGGCTTCGGTCGGATCGGCAATCGCTTTCCTGACGGCGACAATTGCTGTCTGACCGCCCAACGCTCCAAAAAGATCAAGCAAAACCGTTTTGGTTTCTATCGGAGCCGAGTCGTAAACAGCCGCTAACTTTCCGGCAACCGCCTCACAATCCACTGTTCGGTTACAAACAACATGAAGCGATCCGATAACCGTATCAAATTCGATTTTCGAACTTGGTTTCAATAATCGTTCGATCAACACATCAATATTTTCGCCGGAAACAGTATTTCCCAACGCTTGAAGTACAACAACCCGAACATCATATTCCGGATCGGTAAGAAACGGTAACAGAACCGGAGTTGACGCGGTTATTTTTCGTTGCGCACAAATTCGGACAAGCGGAATACACGCTTTTCCTTTTGTTATTTTAAGATGTTCGATGATTTTGGTATTCAGTTCGTCGGCGGACATTCGGGTAAGGGCATCAATAATCGAATCGAAAAATAGTGTATTTTTTTCATCGGCTACCTGTTCCAGAAGATAGGCAATCACATCCTCGTACGGAAATCCCGCTAATGCACGAATTGCAGCGTTACGAACCTCGGTATTTTGTTCATTTTTTGCCATATCCAAAATGGTATCTTTGGTTTTCGGATCACTGCGGCAATCAAGAAGATCAAGTAACAGAATTTTCCGTTCGGTATTTAACTTTGGCAAAATGTCGAGAAAAACCGGCGTTAATTCAGGAGCGGTCAAATCACGGCTGGCTTCGAGTGCGGCGAGAAATTCCGCATCGGCGGAACCAGACATTTCAGTGTTTAATACTGAAACGGCATTGAGTCCAAGTGAGAGGATTTCACCGCGAATTGCCCCGCAACGGCTTGAAACCGGTAACTCTTTCTGTACACGAACAACAGCATAAACTGTTGCGGCTTCTTTGTCATTGCCCATTGCTTTCAAGTGTTCGGCGCAAGCGAAAAGCCCGTCAACAAGCAATACCTTTTGAGTTATTTCTGTTTCGGAAAAACGTTTTTGAAGAGCCTGAAGAGCTTCGGCGTTACCGATTTTTCCCAAAGCGATTGCGCTTGCCCGAACAACTTGGGAATCCGGTTCCGCGAGTAATTGAGTTAATGCCGTAACGGCGGCGGGATCGCGGCGGTCACCCAGTGAACCGATAATTCCAATCAAAATGGAACCTTTTGCTTGCGAAGCCGCCGTACAAAGCGCAACTGTTGCCGCGGAACCGGGAATTTGTTGTAACCCGATGCGTGCGGGATGTGATAATTTTTCGTCCAATAAAACCGCTGCCAACGGAGCAACCGATGCTTCGGAACCGCTTTGTCCTGCGAGTTTACAAGCCAACGTTTTCGCATAATGTGAAGCGTTGGGGTCTTGCAAAACAGTCGTGAGTTTTGTTGTTTCGTCTTGCGGTGTTTCTTGGGCGGAAACAAAAAACGCAATAAAAATAAACACAAAGAAAAATAATTTTCGCATTGATATTCTCCTTAAAATGAGTTGTAATTCCCTCACTATCGTTTGGGATTGTTAATTTTGTTGTAGTTTTTTCTTTTTTCGTGCGATTTTCACATGATTTTGTACAGTTTTGTACATGTTTCACACTGATTTCAGAAAGTTTTCGTATCGTTTTTAAACGATCCATGGTTCTCTGACGGCACGGCTGCGAAGACGATTGGCTTCGTCATCGTTTTGAAATTCATTTTTTACGGGGTCCCATTTTAACGGTCGCCCCAACCAACAGGCGATGTTACCGAGAATTGCGGCAATTGTCGAATGACTTCCAATTTCAATATCACACGCCGGACGCCGACGGAACCGAATACTGTCAAGCCAATTACGTACATGATTTTTATGACCTTCAAAACGTGATGGACGATCTTTGGCAAGTGCAGCAGGAAAGGCTTTTAAATAACCTTGCCGACCAACATGCAGCCAACCATTCTCGCCGACAAAAACGGCTCCAAATGGTTTAATTGTTGTAATCGGATCGAAGTTTTTAGGAATTTCATGTACTTTCGGGTCAAGCCTGCCGTTAAGAACTTGCAACGTAACGTTATTGGGATATTTGAACGTTAAATACGGAACCTGTTTACTTTCGCGCGGAATAATTTCCAACGGTCCCGATGTATCACAACCCAGCCCCCAATGAACAATATCGAAAGCGTGTGATGCGCCGCTGCCAAGACCGCCCAGTCCCAAATCTTTACAAAATTCCCACGGAACGACATTGAGCGGATTCCCTAAATAATGTAACCGGTGATTGAACGGACGCCAGGGTGAAGGACCGAGCCAAGTATTCCAATCGAGAGTCGGCGGAGTTGGTTCCTCAGGAAGGTCGGATTCGACACTGGGATTGGAATGAATAATGTAAACATTTTTGATTGTTCCCAAAGCACCGCTGCGAACAACTTGACAGGCATATTCAAAATTTGCCCAACTTCGTTGTTGAAGACCGACTTGGGCAATCACTCCATACCGCCGAACCGCTTCAATAGAACCGAGCGCTTCGGCAATCGTATAAGAGTTTGGTTTTTCAACGAAAACATGTTTTCCTGCTTTTGCGCACATAATTACACCGGTTCCATGCCATCGCTCTCCAATAGCCATGACAATTCCGTCAATATCGGAACGGGAAAGCATTTCGTGAAATCCGCTGTAAATATCACAGCCGTTGAATTGTCCGCTTGCTTTGCGTTTTGCGTAACTGTTTTCGACAGTTTGTTTATTTGTTTCACGCCTCCATTGGTCGGGGTCGGCAATCGCGATAATCTGAACATCTTCAAAAGGAAGTGTTGCGTTAAGATGACCGCGATTCATCATACCAACTCCGGCAAAACCAAGTGTAATTCTGTTGCCGGGTGAAACCGCTCCGTCTTTACCCAAAGCAGAGCCGGGAATTAAAAGCGGTAACGTTAAACTACTCAGAGCCGCTGATGTTGAAACGGTTTTTCTTAAAAAATTCCGCCGTGTTAATCGGCGTGTAAATGAAACGGATAAAATTGACATTTTTTTTTCCTCCGGTTAATGGTTGTTAACGGATACAATTTATTAAGTTAAACATTCACGATAAATATGAGTATTATTGTTGTAAATTTGAAATGGTTGCATTAAAAAAATCGATACATTTTTGACATTCCGTTTTGTTATTTTCAAAATGTTCCGAATATTCAAGATCGATATCCAGCGGGCGAATACCTTGTTTGAATAATTCCTCGAAAAACGCCTGAGTGCTGCCTTTACCGGTTCCCCAGGGAACATCTTTTCCGTTGCCGGTACGTTGATCAAGATCGTGAATCTGAACAACGAGCAACCTGTTTTTCAAAACACGCACGGCTTCAACCGGATCAATACCGGAACGCATCCAGTATCCGAGATCAGCACAAACGCCGATACGAAAACCGTAATTTTTGCAATGTTCAAGAACTTTTTCGGGACTCCAATAATCCGGCGAATTTTGGGAGTCGTGATTATGAAGAGCGACATTGATATTAAATTCGTTGCAACAATTTTCGATCACGTTCAATGATTCCGGTTTAGGTTCGGAAAGAAAAGTTTCGATTCCCAATTTATCCGCAAATTCAAACACGCGGCGGCAAGCCGATTCTTCACCGGGTAGTTGACCGTAATAATAAGAAACCATACGAATATTTTTTGAACGGAGTTTCGCCCGAATAGTTTCAATTTCTTCATCGCTCAGAAATTTCGGATCGAAATTCTTGTCGATTCCGCCGCCGACTTTTTGAAAGCTTAAACCGCCGCAATAAACCAATCCTAATTCCGCAGTTTTATCAATTGTTTCAAACAGCGTAAATTTGTGAAACGTATAAGCGGGCATGACAAGACGCCAGCCGATGTTTTCATGGGAACGGATTGTTTCGTTTACTGTTGCGGAAGGCAATGTTGAAGCGTCGAGATCGCCGAGAACAAATTGAGCCGCCGCAAGATAAAAACGGAGTATCATCGAATCCCAAAAGATTTTCGGACTATGAGCAATTGTACAATAAAAAACACGCCCCCGACCATAATTTTTGACCCACGCAAGAGCGTAATCTTCATCGGCACGTTCTTTTTTTCCGGTGTGGGGGGGACGGTTTAGATTTGTTTTTTCCTTGTCGATACTCAGTAAAACGCGTTGTTTTTCACGGGAATATTGACCATGAACACGAAAAAATTCGTCTTGATATTCGAAACCGTTTTTAGGAAACATTTGTAGTAACGGATGATTGGGTTCTTCGACCTTAACGAAGATTTCCTCATTGGGTTCCCGATGATTTGTTCCGCGTCCGCCGATCATTTCGCCAAAGACAGACCAATCATCTTTTCCCGCGTTGGGACCAGCCCAATTCATAAAAGCGGCAGTGGTTCCGTGAACTCCCATTAAACCGCCGCCATGCCGGACAAATTCTTCCAAATTGCCGCGCAATACCGGATCGGAAAAAACGTTACCGACATTGTTGTTGAAAAAAACGGCGTCGAATTGTTGAAGCGAATTTTTCTGAAAAACCTGCGGATCATGCGAAACGGTAACAGTAAACGCTCCGGTTTTTTCACCCATCAAACGGAATGCAAAATTGGCATGGGCAATAGAACTGTGTCCGCCGTAATCGACATTAATGTCGAAAATCAGCAATTTTCGCGGTTTTTTCGGTACAACAAATGCTTTTTCAGGAACCGCTTTTTCGATGAGGATTTGTTGGTCTGGTGCTACGGCACTTTCCGGGACGATATTGATTTTTGGTACGTATTCGGAAGGAACCTCTTCGGCAAACGCAAACGGTAAAACGGTAAAAACAATAAACAGAAATCGTAATAAAATAAACATATTTTCTCCTAAAATTTTTTGTAATTTTTAAAACAGGAAAACAACAAATTAGTTAAAAGTTAGTAGTGAATCGTGAATAATTCGCAAGCGGAATTATTACCGCAAGGTATTAAATCCGCATGTGACATTATCCATTATCCTCGCTCCACTATCAACTATCCACTAATTCCACGCTTCGGCATTTTCTTGACAATCCTGATAAATTGTCTTGCCCATGCGATAAACTTCGGCGTTTTTATGCGGCAAATAACTGTTTTGATGTGTCGTTGTTTAGGTTCCTTTTTAGTAAAGTGAAATGGAAAGGGTTACTGTTTCTCTGCCTTTTTCCGAACAACAGTTGCCCGAAAATCAACAACAGGGAACATCTTGATGTTGGCAAAAAACGATTATCAACGTCAAAAAAGGGAAAATTGGTAGGCAGCAATAGGTAATTGGGGGGCAGTAATGAGCAATTGGGGGGCAACAATGAGCAATTGGGGGGCAGCAATGAACAATTGGGGGGCAACAATGAACAATTGGGGGGCAGCAATAAGCAATTGGGGGGCAGCAATGAGCAATTGGGGGGCAGTAATTACATTCCGCAACGTCATCAAAGATGTATTTTTTAACACGGAATGCACAGAAGAAAAGGAAGAAGCGGAAAAAGTGAATGAATCACTAAAAATTAGGTATCAATTCGGTGATTTGTTGGATAATGACGAGAACAAACCTTATTTTCAACCTTATTTTCAACCTGATTTTTCCAACAAAACAACCTTTGTAGTTAATAACTAATAGTTTATAGTTAATAGTTCGCAAGCGGATTAAACATGTTGCGGTAAAAATTCCGCTTGCGACACTATTAACTATCCACTATAAACTATTAACTAAATGGTTGCCTATCTTGGGAATTGTTAATCGTAAAATGGGCGAACAGTTGCCGACCTGACTAAATAAATCCCATTATTTTTTTTGTTTTTATGGGGAAATGATTGCAAAATTTATGCGGAATTGCCTGCGTGTCAATTGTCAAACGGTATAAATTTGTTAAAATTAACCCCTTTGCGGAAGATTTAATTAACCTCAATCTTAATATTACGCCCTTTTTTCGCCGACAACACTATGCCCCTGAAAAATTCCAATAACGATTCCGAACCAAAACGTAAAAGTTTACGTCCTAAAAAGTTGAAGAGTCAAAAAAAGCGTTCGGAGCAAAATACCGACTCCGAAAACAATAACAACAATCCCCCGCCTAACCCTGTTAAACCGCGAAAAACAGTCCCCACCGAAGGCGGTATTCCGTCGATTTTGCTTGTTCTGGCTTTGATTATCGGCTCAACTCTGTTTTTGGCGCTGTTCCGAACCAATAGCCATGAAATTCCCTACAACAAAATGATGGAATTGATCGATATGGGACCGGAAAGTCCTGAAAATCCCGATCCTCACATCATTATCGAAGAAGGAAACGAAGCCTCCGCAAGAACCGTCCGATATTCAAAACTCAATCATTTGATCGTCAACGGTTATGAAATTCGCGGCGCAGTAACACGTCAGGTTCTCAAAACGGCGAAAAACCCGGGACCGCAAAAAGCGGTTCCCAATACGACAATTTTCACGGGACGTTCCGGTTTTATCGACGACAGCGCCCAACTTCAGCAGCGTCTCGAAAAAAGTAAATTCATGTACCGGAGCGAAGGTTATAATTTTCTCCGCGAAAACGGATTTTATATTTTTCTCTTTTTGGTCACTATCGGAATTATGATATTTGTTGTTCGCGGTATCACTAATTCCGGTGCGATGGCGTTTGGACGGAATCGCGGTCGGCTTGTCGCTCAGGAGGAAATCAATATCACATTTAACGATGTTGCCGGTGTGGACGAAGCGGTGGACGAACTCAAAGAAATTGTTGAGTTTTTGAAAACGCCGGAGAAATTTCAGGCGTTGGGCGGACGGATTCCTCGCGGTGTTCTTTTGGTCGGACCTCCCGGAACCGGTAAAACAATTCTTGCCAAAGCGGTTGCCGGTGAAGCCAATGTTCCGTTTTACAGTCTTTCCGGTTCGGATTTTGTCGAACTTTATGTCGGGGTTGGAGCGGCAAGAGTTCGGGATTTGTTTGATCAGGCACAACGAAAAAATCCGTCTATTATTTTTATTGACGAGTTGGATGCGTTGGGAAAGGTTCGCGGCAACAGCCCAATGGGTTCGCACGACGAACGCGATCAAACTCTCAACGCTTTATTGGTGGAAATGGACGGATTCAGTACCAATTCGGGGGTTATCGTGATGGCGGCAACCAACCGACCGGAAATTCTTGATCCGGCGTTGTTGCGGCCGGGGCGGTTTGACCGGCAAGTTCTTGTTGACCGTCCCGATTTACTCGGACGGGAAGCGATTCTAAAAGTACACGCTAAAAATGTTAAATTGGCGCCGGATATTGATCTCAAGGAAATTGCGTCGATTACTTCGGGATTTGTCGGGGCGGATCTTGCGGCGTTGGTGAATGAAGCGGCGTTGCTGGCGGCGCGTGCGGGGAAAGATTGCGTAACAATGACCGAGTTTAACGAAGGTGTGGAACGGGTTACGACGGGGCTTCAGAAAAAACAACGAGTTATTCGCCCTGACGAAAAGAAACGAATTGCGGTTCATGAGTGCGGTCATGCGTTGGTGGCGTATTTCACGCCCAATTCCGATCCGGTTCACAAAGTTTCCATTATTCCGCGCGGTTTGGCGGCTCTTGGTTATACGTTACAACGACCGGAAGACGACCGGTATTTGATGACGCAGAAGGAACTCGAAGCCCGTATTCAAACTTTTTTAGCCGGAACGATTGCGGAAGAGATGGAATTTGATGCGGTTTCGACGGGCGCGCAAAACGATTTGGAACGGGCAACCGATATTGCCAGAGCGATGGTGATGGATTTTGGGATGAGCCGGTTGGGGCGTATTACGTTTCGGGACAATCCGAGAGCAAGTTTTTTAGGCGACGGTTTTCCGAAAGCAAGGCAGCACAGTGAAAAAACCGCATGGGAAATTGATCAGGAAATTCGTTCCATTATTGACACTCTCTTCGAAAAAACACGGGAACTGCTCCATGATAAACGCCGCATTTTAGAATCTCTCACAGAACGTTTGCTCGAAAAGGAAATTATCGAAAACGACGAACTCAAAGAAGTTATTGAGTCTTGTAATTATCCGACCTTGCCTTTCGCGTAAGCGTTCATGGGAATCAGCAAAAATTGTAAACGATTAAACCAAAGATAATTATATAATGAATAGTAAGAGAATTGATACAAATCATAAATCATTATTTCAAACTATTTTGTTTGTTGTATTGATTTCTATAATTATGTCTCTAATTTTGCTTTTCCTTACAAATTCGTATTTTTCTTTGATTTGTCGTCAAAGAGCTGGTATAGTAATTTTTTTCGTATGGGTAGGATTTATTTTAAACGTATGGGCAAGATTTATAGCTAGAGAATATTTGCCGGGTATATTTACATGTTTAATCGTATCAGTATGTGCGGTTGTTATTGGGGCATGTCTTTTAATAATTTCGGCGTTAATTTTTTATTTTGTATTTAGACTGATGTTAGCCGCTGATGTAGTGGGAGCATGTCTATCACTTGGAATCATAATTATAGCAGGAATAATATATTGGTTATTTGCTGTTATTCTACAGAAATATGCTATAAAATAAGAAGCAGACAAAGGAATGATTAGACCTTTTTTCTAACCTGCTTAAACACCGAAAACATAGCAAAAAAGCCTTATTTTTATGATTGCCTAAATTATGTACTTTTCATATTTTTAAGTTAGGGAAAAGGTCTATTGTATAACGGCTCTTTGAGATAAACCGGAATTTGAGACGAAGGAGAAGAAATCAAGCTGAAATCCCGTTGCAAAGCAAACGCGGCAAGTTGTAAAATAATAAAAGCAATACTATAACTTAAATTTTAATAATATGAATATTGATTCAATAAATGAATTTTCTATTGGGATTCATCCACAACACCACAGTACAACTGTTAGTTTTATTGC
>JAITQV010000037.1 GCA_031288765.1 Planctomycetaceae bacterium | reverse complement strand
AAGATATTTTATCCTGTTATCTATATTTTTTTCACATAAACGGACTACATTGGGTAACAAATCTTCGGCGATTAGGAGTAAATCGCTGGCGATTCATATTGAATCGCCGGAGATTCGAGACCAATCGCTAGCGATTTTAGTTGAATCGCCGGAGATTTGATCTCAATCGCTAGCGATTTTAGTTGAGTCGCCGGAGATTTGAGTCCAGTCGCTAGCGATTCTAGTTGAGTCGCCGAAGATTTGAACCCAATCGCCAGCAATTCTAGTTCAATCTGCAATATTTTAACTTCAATTACAGGAGATTGATCTTTTAAATACAGTCCTGCGAAGTGTAAGGTTGTATTTTATTATTCTTTTTTCCTATTTCAATATCCCCCTCGATAATATTTTAACTCCCTCAAATAAAATATTCAGTATCTATTCAGTCATTTATCAAACTATTACGCATGACAAACCTTATTTTCAATCTGATTTTTCCGAACAAAACAACCTTAGTAGCTCAAAGCCCCAAACCAATCAACCTTATTACCTTATTAAAAAAATAGATAATAAGATAATTAAGATAATAAGGTTGGTTTTTTGGGAAATTATTGGCTACTAAGGTTGTTTAATAAGAAAAATCAGGTTGAAAATAAGGTTGGTTCGGTATCATAGTTGGACAAAGGACTGAATAGATACCCAAAAAGTATCCTTTCAGTAATCTATTCTGAAATCTATCCCGAAAATAGGGCTAAATCACTGAATTGATATACAAAATCCAAGAAATTCAAAAAAATTTTTACAAACCGCCTAACCGCTACTTGCCCTCCAACCAGAATATGCTACACTTAGCATTTGTGGGAAACACGCCCAATTTTAATATTTTTTGGGACTGCCCTGTGGGAAAACCGCCCAAACCTGTTATAATAGGTTATACCAATGCGGTAATATTATTGAAAAGCGTTGAAAAAACGATAGTGAAAAATATTCGGTAGGTTTTGATTTCCCATGTCCGAAGCAATGCAACTTATTTTAGGCGAGTTTAGCCGTAAACTGGATGACCGGTTTCGCTTAACACTTCCCGGAGAATTTGAGGAAGTGTTCAAACCGGAATCTGGAAAATGTGTTATTGCCAAAGAACGCCCGGGTTGCCTTTCCCTTTGGGACGAAGAAACATGGAAAACAAAACTCGACGCCCGTGTCGATTTAATTCAACAACGTTTCAAACTTGGTGATTTGGAGCAAAAAATGCCGGAATTGCAAATACTGGGACGGCTTTTGTCAACACGGCACCGTGAAATTAAACTCGCAGAACGCGGCAGAATTGTGTTGCCGGAAGGTTTTCGTGAATTTCTCGCCGTCGAACCGGGAAACGAAGTAATGGTTGTGGGCGCCGCTGTTTGTATTGAAATCTGGCAGCCCCAGAAATGGTTTAACTACATCGAAGGAGAAATACCGGAATTTAGGAATTTGCTTGACACATTATCGCATTAAGATTTTAGATTTTCCGTGTAAATTCCCGTTTAATACCGAAATAAACATAAATAAATATGCTCAGTCCCGACATAAATTAGTCTTTCCCTGCCGTCATGTCGATTAACAAATTTAAGAGAGGTTTATTTTTTGAAGAAAGTGGAAAAGACCGATTTATAGCAAGATTGAGTAATTGGATTCAACGTTGAGAGTTCAACTTGATACCATACTGTCAGGAACCAAACCCGAAGTGATTCGTTTTTACCCCTCGGACGTCACCCGAATAAAGGAATGCAAGCCTTTTGTAAACGAATCCATCAAAAAGAACGTAGAGAGACGTTTTTTTAAATCGGGTCGTTCCTGACAGTTTTTTCATACCGCAACCTAAGATGCCGCTTCAATACATAAAACGTCTTCAAATGGCTTTTGATTTTGCGGATTTTTCATTTCCTGTGTTGAGACTTCCGTTGGGTTTTCGGTATGTTGAATGGAATTCGGAGATGTTGGAGATACATGCGGATATTAAACATCGAGGTTTTCGCAATGATTTGGATGCACGGATTTTCCCGACATTCCGCGATTACAAACAATGCGTGAACCTGATGAAATCAATTTCCGAAAGTCCTCTGTTTTTACCGGCGGCAACACTTTTAATTGCAAACGGCAATGAGCATGATCTTTTTGAATATGTTGCGTGTATTCAGGGGATGCGTTTTTCCGAAGAGGTGGGAGCGATTCAGAACATTGCGGTTTTGCCGGATTATCGCGGTTACGGAATTGGTCGGGCGATTCTTCTTGGTTCTCTTTGGGGGTTTCAGCAACAAGGTGTTAAGCGTGTAACATTGGAGGTAACCGCAGAAAATATTCCGGCTGTCAAATTATACACGCGTGTCGGTTTTAAAACCTTCAATGTCCATTTTCTCGAAATTCTTGAATAACTATACTTTCCCAAAAAATTGTGATAAAATATTTTTCAACAAAAGTACAGTAAACACTTTACACCAAATTTTTTGAAATGGAGAAAATAATGAAAAAAATATTGATTTTATTTTTCCTTATTTTAGTTTCGGTTAGGTTATCGAGTTTAGGTTTTACAGCCGATCAACAATTAGTTCCGGTACCGGTTATTGAAAACGGTATTGCGTGGTACAACACGAAAGATTGGGGGAATGAAGGTCGCGGTTGGAATGATACCGCATCTCATTTCAGCCGATTGCCGGAAAGAGCCAAAGGAAAAGTTACCAATCCTGTTTGGGAATTATCGCAACATTCTTCAGGATTACTTGTTCGTTTCAAAACCGACGCTTCACGGATTCTCACGCGGCACGAAGTCGGCGGCAATTTGACAATGCCTCACATGACAACTGTTGGTTCCAGCGGTCTTGATTTGTATGCCAAAGATGAACAGGGACAGTGGCGTTGGGCGGGACATACGAGACCAAACGGAAAAAAATATGACTATACAATTTTAGACAATGTCCCATCATTATTGAGAGAATACATGATTTATTTGCCGCTTTATAACAGTACGTTATCGCTTTCTATTGGCGTACCGGAAGGAAATGTTTTTGAAACGGTGGCTCCTTCTTCTCAAAAACCGATTTTATATTATGGTTCGTCTATTACTCAGGGTTGTTCGGCGTCGCGCCCCGGCATGACGGTTCCGGCAATTCTCGGACGACGGCTCCATCGTCCCATGATAAATTTCGGGTTTTCAGGAAATGCAAAAATGGAACGGGAATTGGCAACATTTATTGGTGAAGTGGATGCCGCCGTTTTTATCATTGACAGTTTACCCAATATGAATCCTCAAATGGTGAAAGAACGGGCGGAAATTTTTCTTCGGGAACTTCGGAAAAACCGACCGGAAACTCCCATCGTTCTCATTGAAGATCGTACCCTTACCGACGCATGGCTTAAACCGAACCTCTTGAAAGATCACGAAGAAAAACGGAACCACCTTCGGGAAACTTATGAAAAACTAATTGCGGAAGGTATGACGAATCTGGTTTATGTTAAAGAGGAATCACTTTTAGGTTGCGATAATGAAGGAACTGTGGACGGTTCTCATCCAACCGATCTTGGAATGGTACGTATGTCCGATATTTTAACGCCGATACTTCAAAAAATTCTTCATTCCGGCAAACCCTAAACAAACACAATTCCAATTCCGTTGATATTAATTTATTAATTTGTGCTCCGCTAAAACATTCACATACAATGTTATGAATTTAATTGTAAGTTTTTTGAAAGAATACATTACCCAAAGATGAAATAAACAAAAAAAGGTAACTGTCTATTTAAATTTAAAAACATTACATTATAAAATAAAAATAACTGTGTTTTTTAAAAAATTCCACTGAAATATTACAAAATTCAAAGGTTTTTATTATCAATGAGATATGACTAATGGAAGTTACATAATTTAATGATTTATAAAATTATGATGTAATAAATTATGGATAACCGTTCACAAATCGTTTATCCCGGATAAATTGTATGAACGGTTCCGTTTTTTATTTTTCCAAAGAAAATTGGAATTGATTCTTTTTCTTTTCGACGGTTGCGGTCAAACCGGACTTAGCGGGATCGTTATATTTGATAGGAATCAGACTTTCAAAAACAGGAACTTTTTCTCCACAGTGCCGTCGTCATCATCTATCTTATCATCAAAGAAATAACCAAGCGGCTTATAAGCATGTTCGCCGTCTGCACTAACTTCAATAAAAGTTCCCCCGTAACCGAACCCTCTACCAAGTTTTGATTTAAAAAATGTAAAAAATTGACCGTATTTTAATGATTTCAACGGACCGATAATCAAATAATCGTCCTCTTTTTCAATCAATGCGTTACCACAAATTGTTGCAAAAGAAATACCAATATTTATATCACTTCGACCAATAACCGCATCACCGCCAATTGTTGAGCGGCTAATTGCGCAACAATTACAAATACGAGCATTGCCCTTAATAAATGAAGACCTAATAAATGTACTACTTCTTATATCGGCATTGCCAGTGATTGCGGAATATCCGTACAAAGTGTCGCCCCCCAACCAACAACCAACGGCGAAGCCGTCCAAAGAAACAAAAAAATTATTCCGGCACAAAAACCATACAATTCCGTTGCAAACTTAAAACCGATATAACTACCGAAAATAATCAACGGAATTAAACAAACACGTGCGGCAAAAACAATAACACGAATATCCGTACTTGGTACATTCAAAACTTGATTCAACCCGATAGCATATTCACAACGGTCGGCGGGATTACTTGAATAATCACTCCAACTGCCGCCAAAGTCATTTGTATTGTTGTACGCATAATACGGCAGTCCGGCAATCATTCGTGTCAACGGCGGGTTTGCATTAAACACATCAAAATAACCCATTGTCCAATAATACTTAATCGCCCCGAAATGGCTAACTTCCGTAACTGTCGGACTTGCCTTCCACGCCTGATTCCAGAGAAGCAATGACTGCAACAATAACAAAGAAAACACAATACCCCATGTTGTAACCGACAAAATTGTTTGATACCAAAAGTTTTGACGATCAATTCGTTTTTGTTTCTTTATCTCATCGACAGTAAAATTATGATCTCGATAATTCATTTGTTCTCTTGTATTTTAACTGTTGGAATAGTTTGCGGAGATTCGGCGTCAAACCGTTTACCAGCTTCCGTAACCGGCAACGGAATACCCGCTTCCGTCGCAACATAAACAACGGAATTACGTCCGTTATTAAGTGCCTTAATCCACAAATAAATATTGTAATCGAATTTGACGGAAGCGGCGATGAGTTGATTGGCTTCTGCTTCGCCCTTAGCGTTTTCAACTTTCGCCTGCGCTTCGCCTTTTGCCCGTTCAATTATCGCTTGTGCTTCACCTTTGGCTTTAACAACAGCGGCTTCGGCAAGAAGACTTGACGAATCAAATGTTGCCTGCGCTTCCTGTACCATAATTTGTCTGTCTTGTTCCGCCTTTTTCAGTTGCGCTTTTCCCTCCATCGACAAATACCAAACGTTATACGCCGGATACCCGAAAATGAAAGCAAAAAACGCTACAGCAATAACAAGAACAACTTTAA
>JAITQV010000028.1 GCA_031288765.1 Planctomycetaceae bacterium | reverse complement strand
AAAAAACAATGTTGTAATTATAAATATTCGTAAATGATGATATTAAAAGTACTTATAATTACAGTGTTGTACGTTTGGAGAACCATAAAAAAATAGTCCTTTTGAACACCCTACCCTTGCGGGACTAAAACCTTCGCAAGCGGAATCTTTGTCGTTGTGGCAGGAAATCCGCATGCGAACTATTCACTATCCACTATCAACTATCCACTTATATTTCGTCCCGTTAGGGACGAGATGTTGGTAGAAAAAACTCCCAAAAGTCCCGCAGGGACGAGATTATGGTTGTATTGGTTTTGTGTTGGTTGATAATCTCGCCCCGTGCGGGGCTTAGTTTTTGGGGAGGCGTGATCCGTAGGTTACGCTTCGCTCCACCTACGGTTATGCACATCTCGTCCCTTGCGGGACTAAAACCTTCGCAAGCGGAGTTATTACTGCAACGTATTAATTTCGCTTGCGAACTATTCACTACAAAAGAATATAATTTTTTTGCCGGTTGTGATATTATTTGTGATAAAAATATCCGTTCTGGCATCGGACATTCATAATGATATTGGGGGTTGTATCTTTTTCAACAGCCTCACACGATAAGGCAACTGTTGCCGTTTGTCCTTTTTGAACGTGTTGAATATCTCCGTACAAATACACTTCGCTCAAAACCTGATGATTCTTGTCATAAATACAGGCAATTTCAACCAAATGCGGAATGGAAAGATATTGACCGGGTTGTAGGGTTGCTGGAATTTCGATGGATTTTCCATTGACGGAAACGCGAAAGTTTTTCACTGCCGACGGAGCATTTTCAGGAACGCGGATGACATACTGAAAATGTCGGTTGTTTGTGTGATACCATGCATTGGGGTCTTCGGTGTAAGCCGGAAAACTAACTTTCCACGAAGTTTCACTGCTATCCGCTTTTGCAACAAGGTCATCGGAAAGTCCTATTTCGTTGTAAAGTGCGGGATTGTGCGTCCAACTCCAGTCAATACTCAGCGGTTTGACGGATTCTGTTCCGCCGTTGCCGGGTGTTGCGTTCATGACCGAAGAAGGAAGAATTTTTACTTTTTTGTTTTGCCAACGGCGGTCAAATTTCAAATCCCAACCGCCATCGGTTTTGTGAGTTAGTTTATACAACACGTCGGATTGCCGAAGCAACATTTTCTGGTGTTCCGAAAAAGCATTTTCCGCTTTTGCTTGTTCCCAGAGCGAGAAGGTTTTTGCAACTTGTTCGTATTCCGGATTATTTTTAATTGAATTTGGATTCATCCAAAAATCCACTCCCGAATCCCAACCGGTTGCCAACGCCATAACCCAGTTAATATCTTCTGCTGTTGTATCGCTTGCTCCGCTATACTGTCCCATTTTATTGGGCAACAGGTTTCTGGCGAGTTCCAGTTGTCGGGCTAGCCGGCAATCAAGCATCGAAAAACGGAAACCTCTGTCGTGATCGCCTTCTCCCCAACTAATATGCGACATGAAATGCCAGCTGTAATGGGAACTGCACGAAGTTGTCGTCAGTATTTCTTTGTTGTTTTTGGCTAATTTTTCAAAGAAATTTTTCAGGAAGATATTTGCTGTGTAAGTTCCGTAACCGGTTTCGTAACAACTTTCATAGCCGTCAACGATGAAATTATCATGGTCGGTTTGTAAAAGAATGTTGCTCAAACATTCCGAACATTCGTTGCTCATGTCCAGTGTTCCGGGATAAAAATTGTTATAACCGGCAACATACATTAAACGGATTCGGCTTTGGTCTTGATGTTCCGCCGGTTGAGTGCAGAACGAGCCGCGTTGACATTCTTTGACGATAATACGATCACCGTCAACAGTAAGATGTTTGAATGTAATCATTTCATTGTCAATGCGAATCACCCGTGTTGCATTGAGAGCGGCTTCAACATCTTTATTGCCGTATTGAACGGCGATATCCGTATCGGTTGCCGAAACATTGCCCGAAAGTTTGGTTTCCGGTTTCCATGTTTGCAATCGATCATCGGGAACGGGCGAAATGTAAGGTTCGGGGGCGGGGTTTGGTTTCAGAAAAGTGGTCAGAGAATATAAAGTCAGTCCGATATTACTTTTTTTTGCTTCTTTGCTGTCTTCGAGAATTGCGGGGATTCCGCCGGGGTAAATGTCGGGGCTGATATCGAAATGTCCCCAGTTGCTCATCATAGTGGAAGGCATACACAAAATTCTGGCATTCAGCGCTTTCGCAAGATTCAGATATTCTTCGAAGTTTTTTTCATTATAATTTGCCCAAATACAGAATCGTTTTCCGGCATTCGTATATTTGTTCCATACGCCTTCGTAGGTCGGATGCGGCAAGCCTTCTGCCAGAACAATTTTTTCAATAACACTCAATTCGGTTGTCCTGCCTGACGGACATCCGTACAACGCCACTGCCGAGCCGACTGTTGTTACCGGTATTGGTACGGCATTTCGCAGGTTATTGTATTGAACATGGTGATTTTGTTGTACCGCGTATTGTACTGCGATAAACCGTCCTCGTGTGTGGTCGTACGCGCTCAATTGTGTTAGAGAGCCTTCGTCGGTATGGAGTGCTGCTGCCTGTGATGCGGCGTCGGTATTGGGTTCCAAACTTAACAAACCGATAGCGAAATTGTTGCTACGGTTTATTCCGAGCCATTCGGCGATATGTCCTCTCATGGTTGTCCGATAAGGTCCCCATGTTACCTGACTGACTTCCGCAACCGGTTCGGCTTTTACTAATTCCATTCTGAACCAGCCTTGTTTGGGAGTGATTAAAACGGTCAGCGTAATTCCTTTATCGTAAAACAATTCAATTGCCGTACCGTTGGCATCTTTCTTTATTGTTTTGGCGGATACGGGTTGCAACATTATTGAGCTGTCGCCGTTATACATTCCGCATTCGAGCAGATACGATATTTCCTTACGGGCGATATAATTTTCGCCGGTAGGAATACCGATAAGCGACGTTATTTTTCCGGTTTGAGCGATTGCGAGCCGCAAATCTCCTGCCGTTTCGTCAAAAATCAGTTGTTCTCCCGAATTGTCCATTACTTGCTCCTCTGCGTTCATTGTTGAAATCATCAACAACGAGACAAGCGAAACAGAAATAAACACAAACAAACACAGTAGTAATTTTCTCATTGTCAAGTTCCTTATATTATAAGGGTTTTAAAATGATCACGATTCGCCCGCCGCGAAACAACACGGCAAAAAATAAACGTATCGCTTTTTTCAATTGTTTTAAATATTAGCACGAAATCATAAATCCCGCAAGGGGGGTGGTGTATATAACCGGCGGTTACATTACGTTTCACCGCCAAAAGTTTGCGTCAGCGTCAGCCGACAAATTTCTGTTTTTGATTTGGAAATCAAAAGGTAGGCAACCGTTGGGTGAAAGCCCCTCGCCGAGCGATTGCGTCGGCGTTAGCCGACTTGTTCTACGCCCTGCAAGGGCAATATAATCCAGCCCGCCGCAACGCGGCGGGTTAATGTCCATAAAATACATCAAACGCCCTGAAAGGGCAACATATTAGTTGATAGTTCTCAAGTGTACGATTGTATCTATTTAGTCCTTTGTTTTCAGTATTAACATTGAATCTTAACCCCGCTAGGGGTGTGATGTGCATAACCGGCGGTGAAGCGAAGCGTAACCGCCGGATCGTC
>JAITQV010000670.1 GCA_031288765.1 Planctomycetaceae bacterium | reverse complement strand
AGTGATCGAGGCAAACGGGTTTATTTTTGTCTTCGTTGGGAAAACACCAAAGGCGAAAAAGGACCTTGGGGGGAAATTATGTCCGCAATTATCCCGTGATTTGTGTTGCGGGGTTTGTGGTTTATGATTTGTGTCGCAAGCGGATTTAAGACGTGTCCGCAAATTATGCAGATGTTCACAGACCATTTTTTATAACGTTTTTTTCCCCCTCTTGTATTATCTTTGCATGGATAATATAATAACGTAAACAATAGAAAGATACCAATAATATCGTTATATTATTGGCATTGCCTTATCAATGGTGAATTTCAGGCGGAATTTTTGTTTCGCCGGAATTGTTAAGTTTTTACTTTTAGTTTTTAATCTTTATTTATAGGAGATTATTTCAATGAAACGACGTGAATTTTTGAAAAAAGGAACTCAAACATCGCTCGGTTTCGGAATCGGTTTGACGATTTTGAACGGTAAATCTGTTGCGGATACCTCCGCCAATAACAAAATTAATCTCGCCTTAATCGGTTGCGGCGGGCGCGGTACGGCATTGTTACACGGCTTCGATTACCCGAATAATTCCCGAATCACCGGTTTTCAGGAATTTGATGATGTAAATGTCGCCTATTGCTGCGATGTCCGAAAAGAACGGGGCGAAAAAGCCGCCGAAAAAGCAAAAACAAAATATGTTACCGATATGCGGACAGTGCTTGATGATAAAAGTGTGGACGCTGTTGTTTGCGCCTTGCCCGATCATTGGCACGCTTTGGGCGCCGTTCTTGCTTGTCAGGCGGGAAAAGATGTTTACACCGAAAAACCCGCCTCACAATCCGGTTGGGAAGGGCAGAAAATGGTTGAAGCCGCACGAAAATATAAGCGAATTGTGCAACACGGAACTCAAAACCGGAGTGCGCCTTATAATATTGAAGCAAAAAAATATATCGACGAGGGAAAACTCGGAACAATTCATCTTTGCCGTGTTTTCAACCAGAAACGTGAAATGGGATCGTTCAAAATTAAAACCGGTGAACCTGTTCCCGAAAATCTCAACTGGAGTGCCTGGCTCGGTCCGGCGGCGGAACGTCCGTATTCTTCGACAATTCTGAACGGTAATTGGCATGAATTATGGGATTTTTCTTCCGGCGATGTTTTGAATGACGGAGTTCACCAGATTGATTTGGCGCGTTGGCTTGTCGGCAAGGAAATTCCCAAGTCGGCGTATGCTGCCGGCGGGCGTTTCACCGACCCAAACAGCGACGCCCAAACACCTGATACGTTAATTGCTTCTTACGAATTTGACGATCTCACGTTCACTGTTGAACAAACTCTTTATTCCGGTTACATTCTCAAAATTGACGGAACGGTTCGTCAATCCGATATGTTTCCATACTGGATGCAATGTGCAACACGTATTGAACTTTACGGAACAAAGGGGTTGATGATGGTTGGTCGTCACGGCGGGGGCTGGCAGGTTTTCGACCGACCGAAAGATCGCCAGCCGGTTGTGAAAGCGCAAGGATTCGGACGTTTTCCCGATGTGGAACATAAACGTAACTTTCTGGATTGTATCCGGTCACGCGAATTGCCCAACGCAGATATTGAAAAAGGTCATCGCAGTACGTCGCTCGTCCATTATTCGACAATTTCGTACCGTTTAGGCGGTGTGAAACTTGATATTGACGAAAAGACCGGTGTTCCGAAAAATCCCGAAGCCGCCCAATATTGGAAACGTGATTACCGTAACCCATACATTGTGTCGGACGAAGTATAAACATACGTTTCAATGAGGTTGCAAAGTGATATAAACATTAATGCGATTTTGTTTATGTAATGTTAATCTCTTTGAATTTAATTGTGTTTGACCCTTGTTCCCATAAATAATTAATTACAAATTTACCAATATTTACAATGAGAAAAAAAATGAATTCAATTACTCCAGTTAACGGTTTAGTTGCTGGAGTTACTATAATGGGCGGAGCAGCTTCTGCTCAAGGAACGGTTGCGAACAACAAAGTGAATATTTCGATAGTTGGTTGCGGTAACCGGTGTAAGGAGATTCTTGACGGATTTAAGAAACGTGATGATGTTAATATTGTTTCGTGCTGTGATCCGCGTAAGCAGCGGCGTGAGCAATTGGCGGCGATGACGGGCGGCGACCCGGTTGAAGACATGAGGACAGTTCTTGATGATAAGCGGGTGGACGCTATTTTTGCGCCGCTTCCCGATCATTGGCATGCGTTGGCGGTGTTTTGGGCGTGCAAGGCAGGCAAGGATATTTATGTTGAGAAGCCGTTGACGCATGATCCGTTTGAAGGCGTGCAATGTGTTAAGGCGGCGAGAAAATATAAGCGAATCGTTCAACACGGAACGCAAAATCTCAGCGCGCCTTATAATATTGAAGCGAAGAAATATATCAAAGACGGTAAGCTTGGAGATATTCATCTTATTCGTGTTTTTGACATGCAGTCCGGCGGCGGCTTGAATATAAAAAAGGGCGAGAAGGTACCGGATGGTTTTAATTATGATTATTGGCTTGGACCTGTTCCTGATGTTCCGTATTCTTCATCAATTGTCAATCATGGCTGGCATAGTCTTTGGGATTTTTCCGCCGGCGATATGGCGGACGACGGAATCCATCAACTTGATTTAGCGCGTTGGTTGATAGACAAGGATTATCCTAATTCCGCGTATAGCGCCGGCGGTAGATTTAATAATATTAGTGACG
>JAITQV010000665.1 GCA_031288765.1 Planctomycetaceae bacterium | reverse complement strand
GGAATGACCATCGGAAACAAAAACGTACTAAGATTGCCGGCTTTTTTTGCCGCTTTCCATTCCCGTTCCCAAAGACGAATCACATATCCGGCAATCTGAAAAATCGTCCAAGTTTCATTGTTTGTTTTTAATTCTATCAGGATGAAAACGACAAGTGTTCCGTCACCGTTTTTGAGCGGAACACGATAAATTATGTCAAGATATGCTTGTTTGAGATGTTTATCCACCAAAGATTCGGGAACAATTTGTAATCGCTCAATATCGAGCATTTCTTGAATTTCCGTCTTGAGAAAATATCGTAAAAACTTCCGGGCAACTCGAACATCTTTCAATTTGTCCTTGCAAAAAGCGTCATGTTGATACTTTTTCCTAAACTCTTCAAGCGTATTTTGATTAAGCGGTTGATTCGATGTCGGCTGTTTTGTTGATGTTTTTTTAGGCATAGAAATTCTCAATATTTATGATTCCGAATTTATGATTCCGATTTTGTCAGGCTTGATAAGGTATTGTCAAATTAAATTTGAAAAGCATTATAAGAAAAATATCGGCGTTTTCAAGTAATTCGATCATTTTATGAGCGGCTTAATTCTTTTCAGGATCATCGGAGTAAATTATCAGAGTGAAAACATCTATCCGGTTTCGTAATAATTCAGCCGGTTGTTTCATTTGCAGTAATGTTGGGCAAAAGTGTACATTTTAGCGCAGACTTCCGGTTTCACGCATCATACGCAAAATCATTTCATCAAACGGTACGGCGGTTGTCGAAACAGTACAACTAAAACCATTACTCATACAATATCTTTTTACCGACTCCAGAAACTCAGAAAATTTCTGTTTGTACCGCCGTAAAACATTTTCGCTGATTGTCACATTGCGGACAAAACCGGTTTCAATATCGAATAGTTGCAAATCTCCCAGCAATTTGGGCGAAGCCTCCGAAATATCATGAATTTGAATAATGTTAGGTTCGAAATGCCTATAACGAAGCGTATCGATTGCCTTTTGGAAGCCTGCCGGATCAAATAAATCACTAATCACCACCGCCAATCCGGTACGTTGTTTCCGGTGAAGAAATCCGTTTACAGACGCCGAAATATCGGTCGCCTTCCCAACCGTTTGAAGTGATTCCAGAAAACGGAGCAGACTTAAAATGTGTTGTTTTCCTCGAATCAGCGGAAAGATATCGTAAACCCGATCCGCAAACACCACAACACTGATTCGGTCAAGATCCGCCAACGCAATATAAGCCAATGCTGCGGTAATTTGCCGGGCGTAATCAAATTTGTTCGGATTTCCCGCGAACATGCTCTGAGAACAATCGAGAAAAAAATAGATATGTAAATCTTCTTCCTCTTCAAACCGTTTCACGAGTTCACTGCCGAGCCGTGCATAGACATTCCAATCGAAATAACGCAAATCATCGCCGTGAACATAATTCCGATGGTCGGCAAATTCAACCCCTCCGCCCAATTTCCGTGTTCGTTTTTGTGCTAACAGTTGTCCGCGAAAGATTCGCCGTGAAATCAAGGACAAATATTCGAGTTTTTTCATAAATTCCGAGTCGAACATAGATTAAATTATCGATTCCAAAGGTTGTTGCGGGTAGTTTAATTTTACGCAGCCGTTTACGGTTTTGATTTTTGATTATTTTATTAATTCATTGATAACCTGATCGGTTGAAATATTTTCCGCTTGCCCTTCGAAGTTGAGGATAATCCGGTGCCGGAAGACCATAGGGGCGAGGGTTTTGAGGTCATCGCGTGCGACGTTGAAGCGGCCGTCGAGGATGGCGTTGATTTTTGCGCCGAGCAGCAACGCCTGAGCGCCGCGCGGGCTGGCGCCGAAACGGATATATTTTTTGACGAAGGGGGTTGATTTTGGGTGATTGGGGTGAGTTCCCATACAAAGTTCGACGGCGTAGCGGACAATTTCGTCAATAACCGGAACTTCTCTTGCGATTTTTCCCATTTCGAGGATACGTTGAATGGGAAAGACGGGTTTAATTTGGGGGTTGGCGGCGGTGGTTGTGCGGTCGAGAATGGAGATCATTTCGTCCATAGTGGGAAAGGGGACGACAATTTTGCAGAAGAAACGGTCAAGTTGTGCTTCGGGCAAGGGGTAAGTTCCTTCCATTTCGAGGGGATTTTGAGTTGCCAGGACGAAAAACAACTTTTCGAGCGGGTGGGTAACACCGCCGGCGGTAACCGAATGTTCCTGCATTGCTTCGAGCAATGCCGATTGTGTTTTTGGGGTAGCGCGGTTAATTTCGTCTGCGAGGACGATATTGGCGAAAACCGGACCTTGTTGAAATTCGAATTTTCGGCTTCCGTCATTTTTTTCGCTTAGGATATTGGTTCCGGTCAAATCGGCGGGCATTAGGTCGGGGGTAAACTGAATGCGGGCGAATTTTCCTTCGACTGCTTCTGCCAATGTTCGGACGAGCAATGTTTTTCCAAGTCCCGGAACACCTTCGAGCAGGACGTGACCGCCTGCAATCATGGCGATAATTGTATTTCGTACGACTTTATTTTGACCGACCAAGACGCGGCTAATCTCTGTTTCGAGTGTTTTGACATCTTCGCAAAACTGTTCGAGGCGGTAACGCAATTCATTTTCTTTTTCTTCAGGCATGGTATTGGGCATAGCATTGGGCATGGCATTGGGCATGGCATTGAGTATGGCAATAGAACAAAAGCGGGGTCGAAAATAGAAGGTGGAGATTGAAAAACAACTGTTTACGGGGAATCTTTTTTTACGGTGAATCTTTACGGTGAATCGAACACAGGATACCAGTATAGCAGAGAATATCATTAAAGACCATAGAGGCGGGTTATTGCGATTGAACCCGAAGGTAAAAGGGCAGTTTCGGGAGCAATGGAAGATGCGCCGCAAGAAATGGGACATTCGCCAAAAGTATCTATTCGGTAGTTTGTTCCCGTCATTATCCAACCAATCACCGAATTGATATCCGATTTTTAGTGATTCATTCTCTTTTTCCGTTTTTTCCCTCTCTTCCGTGCACTCCGTGTTAAAACACACATCTTTGGTAACGTTGCGGAACGTAATTGTTGCCCCCCAATTGCTCATTGCTGCCCCCCAATTGTCCATTACCGCCCCCCAATTGCTCATTACCGCCCCCCAATTGCTCATTACCGCCCCCCAATTGCTCATTGCTGCCCCCCAATTGCTCATTGCTGCCCCCCAATTGCCCATTGCTGCCCCCCAATTGCCCATTGCTGCCCCCCAATTGTTCATTGCTGCCCCCCAATTGTTCATTGTTGCCCCCCAATTTTCTAAAACCTCCCATTTTTAACAAAAAGACAGGTGTCTATTTACCCTAAATTGCCAAAGATTTCCGGTTTTTTCCCGTAAAAAGGCGTTTTGCGGGTAGAAGACAGCCTTGCAAGCGGGGTTAAACGGAAAAACATACAAACCGCTGAAATATTACAACAGATTAAAAGATTCCGCTTGCGTCCTCACACTATTAACTATAAATTATTAACTATTAACTCCGTTAAAATATTCCGCAAAATTGATGAAATCGATAAATTTTGCCGATTATACCAGAGAAGTTTTTTGATACATCTTTCATTAACCGGTTCGCCCCTACATATTTCCCCCCATGCAACCGATTCGATTTATTTTTGCAATCCATAACCACCAACCCATTGGTAATTTCGGACATGTCTTTGAACAGGCTTATCAGGAAAGTTATCTTCCATTTCTTGATGTTTTCGAAGGTTACGGCAAAATCAAGCTGGCACTCCATACAAGCGGTTCCTTGACCGAATGGTTGGCGGAAGAACATCCCGAATATCTGGAACGAATCGCGGCTCTCGTCCGTCAACACCGAATCGAAATTATCGGCGGACCGTTTTTTGAGCCGATTCTTGCAATGCTGCCGTCGCGAGACCGAATCGGTCAAATCGAAATGTTTTCCGATTGGCTGAAAAAGCGGGTTGGTGCGGAGGTTGCCGGTCTTTGGATTCCCGAACGTGTTTGGGAACAAAATTATGTTCGTGATTTGGCGGAAGCCGGAATGTATTACACAATTCTGGACGATTCCCATTTGAAATTTGCCGGAATTAAAGAATCCGCGTTGACGCGGTATTATCTGACCGAAGACAACGGCAAAACAATCAATGTTTTTCCGGGCAGCGAGAAATTACGGTATTTAATTCCGTTCGGTCAAATTGAAGATATTGTATCCTATCTGGCGGAAATTGCCGAAAAAGACCCCCAAGCGGTTTTGGTTCATGCCGACGACGGGGAAAAATTCGGTTCTTGGCCCGAGACCTACCGGCATGTTTACGAGGACAAATGGCTGCATCGTTTTTTTGATGTTTTGTCGGAAAACAGCGATTGGATTATTACAACCACACCGTCGGAGGCGATTGCATCGGTTCCGCCGCTCGGCAAAATTTATATTCCTGACGGCAGTTACCGTGAGATGACGGAGTGGGTTTTGGAGCCTGACCAGCAACTCGCAATCGATCAACTCCGAAACGATATGGAAAACGATTCGCGCTGGGTTATTATCAAGCAATTTTTGCACGGCGGTTTCTGGCGGAATTTCAAGGTACGTTATCCTGAGTCGGACGAAATGTATTGCCGGATGATGAATGTCAGTTCGCGGCTTTGCAATGCGACAGCGCAGGGTTGGAACGGAGCGGACATTGATTTGGCAAGGGAATCGCTGTACCGCAGCCAGTGTAATTGCGGATATTGGCATGGTGCGTTTGGGGGGATTTATTTGCCGCATTTGCGTAATGCGGTTTATCGGGAACTGATTAAATCGGACAATTTGATAGATATTGCAACGGAGCGGTTGGGGGCGTGGGTGGAATCGCAAACCGCCGACTTCAATTTTGACGGTAAAAACGAGGTTCGTCTGACGAATGATCAGTTGAATTTGTTGGCGGCTCCTCATCTTGGCGGAATGATGTACGAATTAGACCTGAAATCAATTACGCACAATCTTCTCGCAACATTAACCCGAAAACCCGAAGCGTATCATCAAAAGATTGCACAGCGGTATCAATTTGAGGAAAGCGGAAAACCGAGAATTATTTTTAAGCAGGAGGGTCTTGAGCGGAAGCTTCAATACGATTGGTATCCGCGAAAGAGTCTTATTGACTTATTTTATGATTACGACACGGATTTTGATGCGGTACGGCAATCGCGGGTGGGTCAGCACGGCGAATTTGTTCAGGCGGAATACGATGCGGTTGTCCGTAAAAAGGCGGGGCGGGTTCAGATTCTTTTATCGCGTGAAGCGCGGGCTTACGGTACGGTAATTCGGATTGACAAGGGGATTACGTTAAGTGAGGGGAGTTCGGTGGTGGAGATTGCGTACCGGCTTAGTAATTTGCCGAAGGATTACCGGATTCATTTTGCGGTGGAGATGAATTTTGCCGGAATGCCGGGCGGTTCGGAGAACCGGTATTTTCACAGTTCGGGCGGGCACAAGGGGCAGCGGTTCGGCAATTTGAGTACGAATCTTGATTTGACAAACGGCAGGGAGCTTGGGCTTTACGATGACTGGTTGGGGTTGGATGTTCGGTTGAAAACGAGTCGTCCGACGGATTTTTATGCATTTCCGGTTGAGACGGTCAGTCAATCGGTTGAGGGTTTTGAGCTGGTGCATCAATCGGTTGCGGTGCAGCCGCATTGGCGGTTTATGCCGGATGAAGGCGGGGTATGGGCGGTTGAGATGTTTCTTGAGTTGGACACTTCTATTGCTCGCCAACGAGACCGTGACGCCCGCAACTTCCTCAAAGACGCCGCCAAAATCCTTGTCGGGGAATTAAGATAATGGTTCTATACTTTGAACGGTAGGAAATTACCTCTTATTTTTAATAGGGAACTTCGAGAAATGAGTTAAATTGTTCTTTGTCCCATTGAACTTCAAAACCGACTTCAAAACCGACTTCAAAACCGACTTCAAAACCGACTTCAAAACCGCCCCATTTACTTTCTGGGTAGGGCAATATATTTTAGTTGATAGTGAATAGTGGAGGACGCAAGCGGAATTAATACGTTGCGGTAATCTGATTTCCGTAGGAAATTCATATCAATGAAAATTAACGCAACAAATCAACAAATCTCCGTTAGAAGATTCATCTATAAATAAAAACAAAAAATAAAATGCGAAAAGACACAAAAATTATTTTTTGGGGAGGGGTATCTTGACCGATATTTTTTAAAATATAGAATAATCGATCAAATAAATTTCCATTTTTTAATCTCAACATTTAGGAGACTAAATTATATTTTAAAAAATAAGTAGCCCGAATTTTTTGTTCGGGTGAAAAAAATAATCGAGTACGTCAACAACAGTTAAATCGCTTAGGCGAACTGTAATTTTCTACAGGCAACCGAATTTTCGGGTAGAAAATTACTGAGGATTGTTAGAGTTGCGTGTCTCCCGCTAAGGGAGCGTCGCGTAACAATCCATGGGTATAATTCAGCATTACATTTGAAATATGTAATGCACCACTTTCGTTGGTGGGAATGAACCTATCTTTAGCAACGTGTCGCTCCTCAGAGAGTGATACTTCTGTTGCCGTTTCTCGGCTTAGTGTTTGTTTCCCACTTTTGTAAAAACAGATTATACGTATGTAATCTGTTAATT
>JAITQV010000627.1 GCA_031288765.1 Planctomycetaceae bacterium | reverse complement strand
TTCTTTGATCGTCAATAATTTGTCCGTTAACATAATATTACACTCTCAATAATATTACTTCTAACATACTAACCATTCGTCAATTTTCCTAAAAACTTCTTCATTTGAGACAACTCGTCCTTCGTCGGCGGCACGCAAACCTTCTTGGATTCCTTCCTGTAACTCTTTCGGAAACATTTCAAAAAGAACTTCCGGTTGTTTGGGTGTTAACCGTTCAATTAATTCAGCATCGCTCATTTCATCTGTTTCATCATCGAAATCAATAAGTTGATGTTGCGAATTTTTTTGTTTTGTAATAGTTGTAGTCATCAAGTATCTCCAAACATTCTATAAATGGGACAGTTAATCTTGTTCACAATTTCAAATCAACAGGATTACGGCGGACATCCCAAATTTTAATAATTGTTATTTGATTTTCTGTAATTTCGTAAAATAGTTGATAAGTTCCTTCAACAATGACATAACGAACATGTCGTTTTTCTAATCTTATTTGTGTACCAATCTCGTTAAATCTTGCGATCATTTTTGATGCTTGCAGACATGCTGTTTGCAGTTTTTTTCCGTACATATTATTACCGTTTCGTTTACGAAAGAAAAAAACGATCTCGTTAATCTCTTGTTTAACTTGTATTGACCATGTTAATCGTCTTTTAGCCATTCGTCGAATTCTTTAAAAAAATCTTCATTTGAGACAACTCGTCCTTCGTCGGCGGCACGCAAACCTTCTTGGATTCCTTCCTGTAACTCTTTCGGCAACATTTCAAAAAGAACTTCCGGTTGTTTGGGTGTTAACAGTTCAATTAATTCAGCATCGCTCATCTCTTCTGTTTCATCATCGAAATCAATAGGTTGATGTTGCGAATTTTTTTGTTTTATAATTGTTGCGGTCATTGGCTGTTCTCCAACCGCCCCGCAGTAGGGCGGTTAAACATATTGTAATTAATTCAATTCCAAACTATCAGGATCACGTCGGGCATCCCAAATTCTAATAATCATGATCCGATTAGCCTTAACTTCATAAAATAGTTGATAAGTTTTTTCAACAACGATAAAACGAACATCGCGTCCATGACACGATTGACACATACCAAGTTTTACATTATTTCTCACCAACTCCGCCGCCGATTGGAAAGCCGTTAACAATTTTTCTCCATAGTTATTGTTTCCATTTCTTTCACGGAAAAAACGAAGAATATCGGCAATATCATTTTCAGCATGAAACGTCCATATTAATTGTTTTTCAACCATTCGTTAAGTTTTCTGAAAACTTCTTCATGCGGAGTAACACGTCCGGCATCAACATCACGCAAACCTTCTTCAAGTCCTTCCTGTAATTCTTTTGGTAATTTTTCAAAGGGAAACGGAGTTATTTTTTGGTTTGGAATTTTTTCCGGCGAGAGTTTTGTTGCTCTGTGAGTTTTTTGTGTTGCGATTATTGACATTGTTTTATTTCATCCGCTCCGCAATAGAACGGTTAAACATATTGACACATAAAAATATTAACGGACAAAATTACACAAATGTTTTATTAAATGTTTCGAGGACTTTATCCATTTCGGCTGTTAGTTCGTTATCAAGTTTTTTCTTTTCGTTTAGTTTTTGCCAAATGTCTTTGTGGGAACTATGCAGGAAAGTAAGAAATTCACTTTCCCATCGCAATACGTCATTAACTTTAACCATATCAATGAAACCATGTGTTCCGGCATAAATTACGAAAACCTGATCAATAACATGCATAGGTTTACAAAGACCTTGTTTGATCAGTTCGTTGATTCGATAACCGCGATCAAGACGTGCTTGGGTTGCGGCGTCGAGATCGGTACCGAGTTGGGCGAATGCTTCGAGCTCACGGAACGCCGCCATGTCAAGCCGCATTCCGCCCGCAACTTGTTTCATTGCCGGAATTTGAGCCGAACCTCCGACACGGCTCACCGAAATACCGACATTCATTGCCGGACGTTGTCCGCGAAAAAACAAATCCGGTTGCAGGTAAATCTGTCCGTCAGTAATAGAAATCACGTTTGTTGGAATATACGCGGAAACTTCGCCTTCCAACGTTTCAACAATCGGCAATGCCGTTAAACTACCGCCGCCAAGTTCACTTGACAATTTTGCAGATCGCTCCAGAAGACGACTATGACAATAAAAAATATCGCCCGGAAACGCTTCACGTCCCGGCGGACGCCGCATCAAAAGAGAAATTTGCCGGTAGGCGGTTGCCTGTTTCGATAAATCATCATAAACAACCAATGTATGCTGACCGTTATACATAAAATATTCTGCCATAGCACAACCTGCATACGGAGCAATGTATTGCAACGGAGCGGGCGAACTGGCTCCGGCAACAATGACTGTAGTATAATCCATTGCGCCGTATTGTCTTAATGTTTCGATAATTCCGGCAACTGTCGAATCCTTCTGACCGACAGCAACATAAAAACATTTAACACCGGTTTCTTTTTGATTGATAATTGTATCAATACAGATTGCGGTTTTACCGGTTTTACGGTCACCGATAATGAGTTCACGTTGTCCGCGTCCGATTGGAGTCATTGCGTCAATCGCTTTAATACCGGTTGCGAGAGATTCCCGAACCGGTTGACGGTCGGCGATTCCCGGTGCGATACTTTCAACTTCGCGGAAATTATTTGTTACGATTTGACCTTTGCCGTCCAG
This sequence comes from Planctomycetaceae bacterium, assembly GCA_031288765.1. Taxonomy (GTDB): domain Bacteria; phylum Planctomycetota; class Planctomycetia; order Pirellulales; family Thermoguttaceae; genus WRKP01. The sequence continues at coordinate 2,575 of JAITQV010000627.1, read as the reverse complement.
CGGACTGCCGAGCGGATCAAGAACACGTCCCAGAACTGCCTCGCCAACCGGCACGGAAAGAAGTTTACCGGTTGTTTTGGCTTCATCGCCTTCCTGAAGTTTGAGATAATCACCGAGAATAATCGCTCCAACAGAATTTTCTTCAAGATTGAAAGCGAGTCCCATGACTCCGTTGGGAAATTCTATCATTTCCCCAGCCATGATGCCGGAAAGACCGTAGATTTGGGCGATACCATCGCCAACCTCCAAAACACGTCCGACTTCGCGGACATCAATTTTTTGTTCATATTGTTCAATTTCCTTCTGAATAACAGAAGCGATTTCATCGGCATTGAATTTCATGGAGACTCCCGCCTAATAATTGTTGGTATATTAGTTTTTAAAAGGTTTAAAACGAGTTTTAAAAGTTTAAACAAACACTTTCATAACATTTATAACAATACAATGTGTTTCGGACAATCCTGAAAAAGGAAAAAACCTGAATTTCGGAGACCTCACAATATATTTTCATATAGCGTACCAGATTACCAAAAATTGACAAGGCTCATTGAGCATGAAAAATAAATAATTCTGAATCTCAGAGAGTTGTTTTTTGACGCAACATGAGAAATAATAAGAAATTGCATAAAATAAAGGAATTTTATTTTCAGGTTCACTTAAATTTGACAGAAAAAAACACGGATCATTTAATTTGTTGTCTTTCGTTATTATTGGCGTTGATTTCTAAGGTTTCGAGTTGGTCGCCCCAAAAATCTGAGGAATCATTCGTCCGGGAAATACTCAACCGGAATGTGCAAACGTTTGTACAAACATGAACTTGCATTCCCAAATTTCACGTTGCCTCATTTTAAAAAATAATTTGGGACGAGCGGGAATAGATTTACTCCGCTATTTTGTTAGTTGAAAACTCTTTTGTTTTTGATAAAATTCACTCAATTATTTTGTCTTCACAAAAACCAAGTTAATGTTGCTATGTCCTCAACCAAAAATGAAACAACCTGGAAAGTTCAGGTTGCGAACAAGTTTTTTAATAAATTTGCCGTTTCGTTTGACGAAAAGTTTATTGATTTGATCGTTGAACCAAACATGAATGGGTTGTTTGCACCTTTTCTTTGGGCAGAATCGAAAAAGGGTGTTTCTGATATTTCGCGAATGTTTGCCCAACTCTTGTTGACGATTAAACCGGTTTACGATAAAGGTAAAAAAAATCTGCCCAAATATCTTGGTGTTTTTGATAAAGAAAAAATCGTGTTTGTGGAATTTTACCACATTATGCCGATTTTTCTTTTGAACGATTTTAACTGGAACGAAAAACCTTCCGCCGTTTCAAAAAAAACCGAAAATATCGTTGCGAAGTTTCTTTATCCGAAACAAAAAAAGCAGGACGGTTCGATTGTTGTTTATGAATTTTATTTTGCTGATGATGAAGACAGTCTGAAAAAATTTATTAAAACGAATTTCACATTTAACGGTGATACGGTCAGATTGCAAATTACTAAAAATAATTTTTTGCACGTTTATAATCGTTGGGTTGCCGAAGTCCGTCCGTCGATTGCCGTAACTTTTGATACGTTGAAAGAATCGGATTTGATTGACGGCGATTTTTATCTTGCCGATTTATTGTCGGAAGACAATGAGTCCGTGAGGAAAACATTGAAGGTTTCGTTACAAAAAACAGTTTTTTACGTCAATATTAAACGTTCCGATCGGTTTTTCAATGAAGTAATACAATTCCATGACAAAGGTTGGGCACACGATAAATTTTGGACAAAATATGAACGTCCGCCGGCGAAAGAGTATTGGGATTATATGATTGATCGCCGTGATTTGCTTGTTCCGCAAAAGATCAGAGAGCAAAAGGGAGCGTATTTTACGCCGAAGATTTGGGTGGAGAAGTCGCAGGAATATTTGGAAAAAGCTTTCGGCGAAAATTGGCAGGACGAATATTATATTTGGGATTGTTGTTGCGGGACGGGCAATTTGTTAGCGGGTTTGGCTAACCCCGATAACGTTTGGGCATCAACAATCGATCAACCTGATGTTGAAGTCTTAAACGAACTCATCGACAGCGGATATAATCTTCTCAAACCTCACGTTTTCCAATTTGATTTTTTGAACGATAAATTTATATCGCAATCAAACGGCGGTAAAATTCCCGACTCGCTTTTTAACATTATTAATGATCCCGACAAGCAAAAGAAATTGATCATTTACATCAATCCGCCTTATGCTGAAACGGGCGACGGCTTGGGAACACAAACGAATAAAGATTTCGGTTTCGCGCAATACCAAACTCACACGCAATACAAAGAATTATTGGGCAAAGCGTCGCATGAATTTTTCTCGCAATTTTTTATTCACATTTTCAAAATGATGCCGTTATCGAATCTTGCGGCGTTTTCTAAAATGAAATATGTTAATTCCTTTAATTTTGAAAGGTTTCGGCAATCGTTTCAGGCAAAGTTCAAATCCGGTTTTATTTGTCGGTCGGATACATTCGATAATGTTCAAGGAAAATTTCCAATTGGTTTTTTGATCTGGAATTTATCGCAGACAAAATTTCCAAAACAGATTT
>JAITQV010000573.1 GCA_031288765.1 Planctomycetaceae bacterium | reverse complement strand
ACTGTCTTTTGGGACAATGATTATCAGCGGGCACTACCATTCCGCACCGTTACAAATTACTAAAGAATTGACAACTGAAAACAAAAATTTTTGGAAAGTACAGCTATTAAAAAAAGAGGTAATTTCCTACCGTTCAAAACATATACACCTCTCGTCCTTCGGGCTTAGAAGAAAAAGGAGGTTGGGAATAAGGTTTCTCCTGCGTAATAGTTTGGCAAATGATTGAATAGATGCTTTTCCTGAAACAGTTCGGAATTTAACGCAATAAAATTAGTGTCTATTCAGTTATTTGTCCCGACAATAGGACAGATGACTGAATAGATACTAAAATTATATTGATTACGGTCTTACCTCAAACAATTTTTGGAATATTTCCCAATCAACTTCAAATGCAGTTCCATGTCTTGCATGAATCGGAAAACAAAGTTTGTCCGTCATATTCTCCCAAATTTTCAAATCTTTCGATTTAATGACTCCAAAATGATCTTTGGTGTAACAATCATAATAAACAAACCATTCGTTACCGATTTTCAGAGCGGTAGGACCTTCAACCCAATTAGTGTGCGAAATCACCCCGCGAACTTCAAACGGTCCCGCCGGCAATAATCCAACCGCAAGTAAAATGTTTTTTTTCACTTCCGGTTTGAGAGTTTCATCCTTGTAAAACAAAAGATATTGCTCCCCGTCTTTCGTGAGAAAACCGTCAATCACATTGTGATTGGGATTCCAATAGAGTTTTGTTTCGGAAAACGTTTTGAAATCTTTTGTTGTTGTGTAGTACATTCGGTGATTGTAATTGGTTTCGCCGGAAGCGGCTGTTTCCGTAAATTTTCCGGGAATTGTTGATGACCAAATAATATAAAATGTTTGCGAAGGTTCATCATAAAATAATTCCGGCGCCCAAGTATTTCGTGTGGCGGGTTCGTGTTCCATTACGGGAATCGAACGAACGTCCGTCCATTCAATCAAATCTTTTGACGCTGCATAACCAATACTTTTACTATTCCACGAACCTGTCCAGACTAAATGAAACACGCCATCGGGACTCCGAACAATAGACGGATCACGGAGAAGTTTACTAACATTTTCGGGCGGTGTGAAAAACGGTTTTCCTTCTTTGAGCGGTTTCCATGTCCGCCCGTCCGCACTCCACGCAAAATGGAGACCGTCTTCGCCTTTCTGAGTGAAATAAGAAAAAAGCCATCGTTTCGGCGGAGATTCCAACTCTTGAGCAAAAAGCAATGATTCCCAAACCGGACAAAAAATAAAAAACAATAAAATGTACAAAAAATGGAATATCATGTTTGGTACTGAAAATAGAATGTTAAAATTGTCGGCGGTAATTTTTTAAACGAAAAACGCTTCAACCCCAAGAATCAACTTAATTATATGAAAACGTTTCCGAATGTTCAAGAGGCATTAATAGCGGATATTTGATAGTGAAGAGTTCGCAAGCGGAATTCATTGTCTAATTCATTGTCTATTGATATGTTTGCTACGGGCAAAACCAAAATAGTTACAACAAAAAATACAATAGACCTCAATTCTTTATTATCTGACAAAATCAGATAATAAAGAATTGCCCAATATTAACGCTTATTCATTTCGAAAATGTTTTTCACAATAAGCAATAGATTCGGGATGATTTTGTTCGGCGGATTTTCGCAGCCAATGTTCGGCGGTTGCGGTGTCGTCGGTATTTTCGTATAAATATCGCCCCAATAAATATTGCGACAACATATAACCCTCTTCGGCTGATTCCTGAAGAAGTTTTAAGGCTTCGTTTCTGTTGAAAACCGTTCCCAATCCTTGAAACAGAAGTTTTGCCAAACGGTATTTGGCTTTCAAATAACCGTTTTGCGCCGATACACGATACCAATCAAGAGCCTCCTCAAGTGAAATCGGTGTCCCATGTCCCGCCTCCAATGATTTTCCCAAATAATATTGCGATTCGCTATCACCCGCTTCGGCTTTTTGGTAAAGCTGATAAAAATGTAACTCCGCATCACTGGTATTGTCCGGTTTTTGTTTCGGCAAAAATTCTCCGGCGGTTCCGATAACAACGGCTTCTTCGGCTTCCGCCCACCAATAAACTTTTCCCAAAGCCGCACTTTCAAGTGTTTCAACAATCAAAGGCATATTCGTTCCGCCGCCAATCAAAAGAATAGGAAGAGAATCCTGTTTGGTAAAAACCTTGACATGTTCCGCAAAATGTTTGAATGTCCATTGAATTTTTTTAGCAACAATATTTGCCGCTAAAACAAAATGTTCCGTCCGTATTTTTCGGGGACAGCCGTTTTGAATAATTCGGAATGTTTCATTTTTGTCCCAATTACAATTCCGCCGGATCATCCGCAACCGCAAAAGGTCTTCCCACTTTTCAACAGAAACAACCTGCGAATCCGAATCCTGTGACAATAAAATAATCCGGTCAATCTCTTCAATTCCCACCGTACTGCTTGAATGAAACCGTTTCACATGTTCGTAACCGCCGTTACGGTATTGCAGGAGAGAAAAGGAAACCTGAGACGAAGCAAGATTACAAACAATTACAAAAGAAGACGATTCCTCCCAAATCCGTTTCCACGCCATTGCCGCAGCAATAACTCCGTCCCGAAAAAGAATCTGAGAAAACCCCGCCTCCAACGCAATTTGATGATACGATTTACGAATCATTTCATGCCGGTGAGGCAACGCCAAAACACACGATTGAATCAAACCGCTTTTAAAAAAATGTGTTTCACAATAAGTTTTTATATGACGAAGTTGTTGTACAAAAAGAGTCGAAGGACGAAATTCACCGCGTCCGTCGGGAAAACAAACCGGTTCGTCTTTTTTCAACAAGGATGTTCGGAGAAGAATAATTCCAGCCGGATCGTTTTTTAGTTGGGCTAATGCGTTTTGTCCGACCAAAACAGGATTGCCGTTACCGGAAACATAGAATACCGAATCAAATTCATTGTCCGGCGGAATAATATTTCGAACCTTGCCGTTTGATTCCAAATAAGCAACATGGGTTCGTTCCGAACCAATATCAATGGCAATCCAGGGATTTGATATGATTTTCATCGATCAAAATATGTTCGGTTAATAAAATAGACGGTTATTTCGGTTATTATCCCGACGATTATCCTGACAGCAGGTATGTTAAAAAAATCCCAAGACTAAACGCAACTAAAACCGCTCCAAGCAACAAAGCGTTTTTTCGGATCAGTAATTCGAGTTTTTCTTTCCGGCTCATTCGGTAAACCGTAACCGTTTTGCCGTCCAGCCAATGTTGAAGATCTGCGGCTAATTGGGACACAGAGGAATATCGTTGCGTTTTGTCGAAGGCTAAAGCGCAAAGGCAAATCGCCGAAAGTGAACGGGAAACATGGGCATTGTCCAAATGAGGCGGTTGCGGCGGCGTCATTAAAATATCAAAAATGCCGCGATGATCGCGTGATAATTTATAAGGAAGTTTATTACTTAACAAATAATATAATGTTACGCCGAGTGCGTAAATGTCGTCGGAAGTACGGCTGATACCGTCGCGGAGATATTCGGGCGATTGAAAACCAAGCGTTCCCACACGTCCGCCGGCAAGAGTTAAATCAATTTTTTTATTTTCTGTTTCCAAATCGTTTTCCGAATTATTACCGGCAGCGTTATCCCAATCGTTATCGAAATTATCCGAATCCGTATCTTTGTTGTTTTCGGCGGTTAAAATTTTGGCTAACCCCCAATCAAGAATAATCGTTTCACCGTAACCGCTAAGCATAATATTGGACGGTTTGATATCGCGGTGGACAACACGGTGATCATGCACATACGCCATAGTTTGACAAACATTGATAAAATGCCGGATTAGCCGCCGCAGTTCTTCTTGCGTATGCAAAGGACCTTTGAGATTATGATATTGGGTGATTAACTGTTCAAAGGTTTGTCCATCGAGAAGACGCATCACATAATACGGTTCTCCCTGATTATCATAATCAAGAGAATAAATCGGAATAACACCGGAATGAACAAGTTTTCCGGTTATTCGGGCTTCATTGATAAAACGTTCTTTGTAATATTGATGCCGGCGGTTTTTTGGGTTAAGTGTTTTGATGGTAACATTTCTCTGAAGTTGTGTATCCCATGCGTAAAAAACAGTTCCCATACCGCCGCTGCCGATTTTTTCACGAATTTCAAAGTTTCCGATACGTTCCGGTTTGATAACTTCCGGCGGTTTTTTCGAAAAACCGGAAGGTGACGGAGTGATTGCGGAAGGAGTTAATGCGGAAAATTCGGAGGAATGGCTGCTCAGGCAATCGTTGTCGGAATTATCCGTATTGCTTGGGGGAAAAATCGGAGAAAAAGGAGAAAGTATTGAGGCAACAACCTCTTCTGAAACTTCCTCAGCCGGAACCGGTTGATTTGTTTGTTCCGAAATTAAAGGAACAACATAATCACGCTTACAAATAATACAACGCGAAGTACGACCTGCAAAACGGCGATTAAATTTATAAACTTTTCCGCATTCGCATGTAAAAACAATTTCAGACATAGATGATTACCTTAATAAAAGTAAGAAAAAAATTCCGCCGTTTTTTCTTTAGAATTATATAATAGTATTATACAACTTAGTTTCAAAAAAACAAGAAAAAGTGTAATATTTCAATGGTTTTACATTTTTCCGGCGGAGGGTTGACAGGTTGACATTTTGCCGGAAAAGTATTGTTTGGTGCAATCGGAAAAAACAATCTGTCATTGTATTGGTATTTGGTAGGAACACATCCCCAAAATACCGCAAACGATTAACAGTTGGCAACCGTTTGTCTATTTTACGATTAAAAATTCATAAGGTAGGCAACCATTTAGTTAATAGTTAATAGTTAATAGTTAATAGTTAATAGTTAATAGTGAATAGTTTATAGTGAATAGTTAATAGTGGAGGACGCAAGCGGATTTCCCGCCTAACGGCAATAATTCCGCTTGCGACACTATTAACTATCAACTAATATTGCCCTTTCAGGGCGAGGTTGTGGTGGGGGGACGTTAACCCGCCGCGTTGCGGCGGGCTGGATTCTATTGCCCTTGCAGGGCATAGGATGATAAATCGGCTACCGCCGACGCAACCATGGGTGAAAGCCCTTCGGCGAAGGGCTTTCACCCAACGATTGCCTACCTTGTGAATTGTTAATCTTGAGGTAGGCAATTGTTCGCCGAACAGTTGCCTTCAAGTCCCGCAAGGGACGAGATGTGCATAACCGGCGGTGAAGCGCAGCGAAACCGCCGGATTACAATCCCAAAAAATAGAAGCCCCGCACGGGGCGAGATTATCAATCAACATAACCATAATCTCGCCCTTGCAGGGCTTTGGGGTGTTGGGGGTTGCGGACCCGTAGGTTGCGCTTCGCTCCACCTACGGTTATGCACATCACACCCCTAGCGGGGTTGACGGAAAATCAGGTTGAAAATAAAGTTGGTTGTGAACAATATTAAAAATGAAAATAGAAAATTACGATAGTACATGTCCCGTTAGGGACATAATGTTGGTAGAAAACAGATACGAAATTGCCAATGCGTTCCGTTAGGGACGCAATGGTGGTAGAAAAACACTAAGGTAAAAATTGTTCGCCATGTTAGGAATGATTATTGATCGAATTTTATTTTACCAATATTGTGTCCCTACGGGACACGGATTATTTTTTACATTATTTTCTACCAACATCTCGTCCCTAACGGGACGAAATATTAGTTGATAGTTAATAGTGGATAGTGAATAGTTCGCAAGCGTTCTATTTACCAAAACATATTAAATAATCCGCTTGCGTCCTCCACTATTAACTATTAACTATTAACTTTCAATTTTGGTTTGTGTCAATTTTTGAAATTATTGGACAACGTATTATGTGTTGTATCATTTTACGGTGAACAGTTCAAAAATTTCAAAAAAATCATTTTATCTTTCTAAAAA
>JAITQV010000548.1 GCA_031288765.1 Planctomycetaceae bacterium | reverse complement strand
GTTCCGGCTGCCAAAAGAATTAACAGATATCTATTCAGTCAGATAGGCAATCACAGATAGGTAATCATTCGCCTATTGTAATTATTCAGCCGAATGTTTCATTTTGCAGCGATTTTGGGCGAATTTGTATCTTTTTGCAGCATTCGGACGGGCAAAATGCGGAAAATGGAGTTCTCCAATTGGTAATTGGAGTTCTCCAATTGACGTTTGGAGTTCTCCAATTGTCGTTTGGAGTTCTCCAATTGTCGTTTGGAGTTCTCCAATTAACGTTTGGAGTTCTCCAATTGGCGTTTGGAGTTCTCCAATTGGCATTTGGAGTTCTCCAATTGGCATTTGGAGTTCTCCAATTGGCATTTGGAGTTCTCCAATTAACGTTTGGAGTTCTCCATTTAGTGTTTGGAGTTCTCCAATTGGTCGTTGGAGTTCTCCATTTTTCGATATTTTTGGGATTCATTGTTGGTTTTCTGTAATTTTGTAGGAAAAAGGTTGCCTTGAATTGCTAATCAAAAAGAATTATCAAAACGATAATGAAGTCAACATCGTCAAAGCACTTATAGTAAAATGCAGTCGATAAATTTTTTGTAATATTTCAGCGGAATTTTTTTGATTAGATAAGAAAATCGAATAAGAACCGTATTTCCAACCTAATTTTTCCGAACAAAATAACCTCAGTAGCCCCAAAGTTCCCGTATGATCAACCTTATTACCTCTTTAAAAAGGTAAAAATTGAGGTAATAAGGTTTGTGTTTTGGGAAATTATTGGCTGCTGAGGTTGTTTCGCAAGAAAAATTAGGTTAAAAATAAGGTTTGTTCTGCGTAATAGTTCAACAAACGGCTGAATAGATACAATTTTTTTAATTCAAAAAATCTAAAAAAGGTACAAAAAAACTTAATCCAAGAATAAAAAACATAAGGTAAAGAATTATTGTAATAATCATTAACCGGTCCTATTCATTTTGAGGATCATTAGTAATAAATTTCATTTTTAACTCCTTTACAAAAAAGGCAACACATATTATTTATTTTTTTCCGTATCGAGTTGTTTCAATAAGAAGCCAATTATTTGTGCGGGATTTGTATTGAGCAGGATTTCTTTTTCCTGCATGGAAAGACCGTCTAACACTTTGGCAAGATCCGCATTTAATTGAAGTGTTTCAGATAAAAGCGGCACCGTAACCGTTTCCGGTTGATTCGCATCCAAACGGCTTTTCAACACCGCAATCTGTTCAACCCGCTCCGCCGCCGAAAGTCGACGCCGTAAATCCGTTTTTTCGTACGATTGAAGCGATTTACGCCAGTTATAATAATTTTGAAGCGTTTGAAATAATTCGTGACGGCGCGGAGATTGTTCGATACTTTCATGCAACTCCTTGAGTTTTTGTTTCTTATCCCGCGAAAAATCTTGAAACTTTTTATAATTGTTGTAGAAACGATTATAAAGCGATTCGTCGAGATTTTCGATCCGTTTCGCCCGCCGTTTCAGTTCCGCAAACGACGGATGATAAACCGTTAAAGAATCCAATATCCGAATAGAGGGTGAAGGACGGTATTCACTCGGATCGATTGGTTTGGCGCCGGCGGGAAGCGGAGGCAGAAAAAGCCGCCGCTCCGCCAAAAGCCGAAGCAACTCCGGATCATCATCAACAACCGCTAAATACATGTCCAACCGGTCAATAATCGGAACAGCAATCCGAAGCCAAAAATTTTTGTTCGGAGCCAAACATTCTCCAAGATAAAAAGAAAAACCAAACAATAAAAGAAACAAAATCCCCGCGAGAACCGTTTTGCCCGAAAACCGCCGTTTCGTTTGTTGCTGGATTTTTGCAACGGCTTGTTCTTCCGAAAAAATAACCGTTTCGAGAGTTGATTCTACACTTTCTTTGTTTATTTCTTCCCGTTCCAGTAAATCCAGAAGCTTCCAACTTTCCTCTAATTGTGCCAATGTTTCCCGAAATTCCGGTTCCGCAGCCAACCGGTTTTCAACAGTCCAACGATCTTGTAATGATAATTCGCCGTTAAGATAATCGAACAAAATTGCTTCGTCCGAAGAAATATCTTGACCGGTGTCCGGTTCCGAAGGCATTGGAAGTTTCGTCTCACTCATGAAAATTTGAATCGGAATAGTTAGTGCGGAAAATAACAAACGGAAAATAATAATGGGACAAAATCAAAGCCGGCGTTGTCCCGCAACAAAAACAGCCGCAGCGTTACCGAAAAGTTCCCAACCAAGATAAGGAGAGTTTTTGCTCTTTGAATGAAAACCCGTCGCATTAACTGTCCGGCTTACCTCCGGATCAATAATTGTAATATCGGCATCCGCCCCGATTTGTAACGTTCCTTTGGGAATATTAAGAATTTTTGCCGGATTGAGAGACATTTTTTCGACAACAGTTGTCCAATCCAGAATACCGGTTCGGATCAATTTTGTAATAATAACCGAAAGCGTTGTTTCCAAACCGATAACACCAAAAGGGGCTTGATCGAGTTCCCTCATTTTCTTTTCGGCGGCGTGCGGGGCGTGATCGGAAGCAATCACGTCAATCGTTCCGTCCCGTAACCCTTCAATACAAGCCTCAACATGTTCACGGCTTCGGAGCGGCGGACTCATTTTGAAATTCGAATCAAACGATTTGAGCATTTCATCGGTCAATGTCAAATGATGCGGAGTAATTTCGGCTGTTACGCGAATACCGCGTTGTTTGGCGCGGCGGATTGCGGAAACGGCGCCTTCTGTCGAAACATGCATCACATGAAGACGCCCCCCCGTAATCTCCGCCAACGTAATATCCTGCGCTACCATAACATCTTCGGCAGCCACCGGCATTCCGCGCAAACCCAGCAAAAGTGAAACCATTCCTTCGTGCATAACACCGCTTTTGGTGAGCGAAGTTATTTCGGGATGGCTCAAAAGCGGTTTGTCAAACATCAAACAGTATTCGAATGCCCGACGTGTTAATTCGGCATCTTCAACCGGCGAACCGTCATCACTGCACGCAACCGCTCCGGCTTCAAAAAGTTGACCGAGTTCCGCCAACTCTTTGCCTTCACGGTTTTTACTGATACAGCAAATAACATAAACGTTGCAATTTTTACTTCGTGCCGCCTGCTGTTGAATAAATTCGACAATCGCTTGGGAATCAACGGGCGGAATGGTATTCGGGCAACAGGCAATAGATGTAAAACCGCCGTGAATAGCGGCTTTTGTACCGGTTTCAATTGTTTCATCTTCTTCGCGTCCGGGTTCACGGAGATGGACGTGCATGTCAATCAGCCCCGGTACAACAATTTTGTCCGCAGCATCAAAAATCGCATCACCATCGCCGGCAGGAACATCAAACGCAACAATTTTACCCTCGTGAACTCGAAGATTACAAACGCGATCAACCTGTCGGCTCGGATCAATAATATGACCGTTGATAATTGATAAAGGCATTGGTGTTAATAATTTGTTTGGGTTTTCGCAATTGGTTGGGCAAATAATATCGGGCAACTTCTCAAAAAACCTTTTACAAACTCTGTTATAAAAATTTCAGTATTGAAAAACGGAAATACAAAAGCGGATAACAATTTTTCGGATAAAATAAAGGAGTTTTGGAAGTTCCCGTAAATTTTCAATATTATCAATAATTTCTTAACGGTTGTCAATGATTTTATAGAAAGGAAGAATTGTTATGACGCATACGCATGACTATTTACGTAGAGTAGACGAGGGACGCATGGTTTAGGTTTAGGCATATTCCGTTTCGAGATTTCTCCTTTCTGTGTCTCATTAGCCTCATACCTTGCCGCCACGCCGCCTCATCCCTCTTCCCACCGGACATGTAGATTTCCCTCATCCGGCGGTCATTGATGCACTCACTGCAAGTTTTCACGAGATGTCCTGCCTCCCTTCGGACGGTGCAAAGGATGGAAACCTTTCTCGTTTGACATTGCCAGTCAGTTTTTGCCTCGATTCAGAGGTCTTCCACAAAGGGAATCCCCCTCATCTCTGCCGTAATACTATAAGCGGCTCTCTTCATGTCACAGCGTCAACGAACATCAATCAGAGAGTCTTGGCTCCATCGGAATTACCCGGCTTCAACGCTACTATGCCCTCATCCGACTCCCTACATGAATTAGAGTTCTTGCAACTCTATGAAAATTAAAGAGTTATGATTCACCGAAAACTTTATTGTCTTTCGATTGTCTTTTCACCCTCGACAAAGGGGGTTAAAAAAGCCCTGTCTGTTGAGGACGGGGCTTTTTTTGTTTCAATCCCTCTAAAAACCGAAAGGTTCTGAAACAAAATAACATGACTTATAACATAAAGGAAAATTATATGTCAAATATGCTTTATTATAGTGTTGGCGGGGAAATTCCATTAGTGGAGGGCAAAAGATTTTTCGCCCTTGCATTAAAAATGTTACACCCGCAATTAGGTACGAATCAGTTTGCCGTAATCTGTGGTCGTTCCATGTACTACCGCACGTGTGGTGTAACCTTGTTTAACGTTTTGGATGTCTATGTGAAAGCATTTAAGTTTCATTGTTTTTTCTCCTTCCTGTATTTTGCCATTCTTTCATCAAATCGTTCTGCGCCCTTGTGGAAGTATTCCATCTGTTCTTCGATGGACAAGTTTTTGATTTCGTTATAAATTTTTCTCCGAATTTTTCGAAGTTCCTTCATAACATCGTAATTGTCATTATTATTTGTTTTCATAATTAATCTCCTTATTTGTAAGAGGTTAAAAATTCTTGTGGAGTATAAATTGCAATCATATTATAATTATTTTTGAGATTGCAAGTATTGATTTTTTGTATCTTTATCGGTTTCGCAATGTGTTTGCGATTCCAACTTACAATCATATCACAACCAAAAACCGTTGCAAAAGCAACATGTGTTAAGTCGACAATATGATTTTCGGTCAAAATGCCGTCTTTGACATAAGACCACGCGAGTTGTTGTGCCTCTTTGCTATTGGGAAGGAAAACGCAGTTTAGAGTTTCGATAAATTGAGAAATCTCCTCTTTTTTTGTGTTCGCCGCTATATTGTCGATTTCCGCTTTGACTGCGCCGGAAATTGCATATTCGCAACCTGATTGAGTTGCAAATTCAAAGAATTCCTGCGTGACAATTCCCCGCAAAGAATTATCAAGCATTGATATTACTGACGTATCGAGATAAATTTTGAAGTTTTTCATTATTTTAACCCTTTTCAAAAAATGCTGTGAATCCCTTCCTTCCTTCTTATATTCATATTATCGTCATTTTTTTGAATTTGTCAATACAAATTCATAGGCTGAGGGGAATTTTTTTCTTTTTTTCCTTAAAATTTTCAATTGCCAATTCCACAATTTCCGTTTTGGTCTTATTTTTTTCAACGGCGAGCTGTTCGAGTTGCCTTGCGATGGTTTCTCTGATTCTAAATGACAACTTAATCCGCGGTTCTCCGGCTTTCCTTCCAGCGCCGACGCGGAAACCGCCGTGACCGGTTTTCTTTTTTGTTTTGATTTGTGACATAATAATATTCAGGGGTAAAAGGGTTAAACGTAAAAAACACGTCATTATTATCGACAAATATTTAATTTTGTCAATACCGAATCAAACCTTCTTTTTTCGCCTCGTCCGGCAACAAGTCTAAAATGGGAACACTATCATGAACCGATGCTTCGGTGACTTCATAATCGGTAATAATTTTTGTCGCAACATCCGCCTCCACATGATTTTTATAACCATAATGCTTTTCATTATTCTTGCGGGTGTAACGGGCGTCAAAATCCGTTTGGGACTGAACCGCCGGTTTGCAAGTACGGGATGCGGGGTTTTCCCCTTTTTTAATTTGGGCATATTCGCCCAAAATTGCCGCAAAATAATACAATTCGGTCAAATTTGCCGTATCTATTCAACCATTTGTTTTCAAATTAACACTGAGTGCAAGTCGGCTAACACCGACACAACCGTTACGGCGAGGGGCTTTCGCCGAGCGGTTGCCTATTTTGTGATTAATTGGGCGTGAATTCACATTTACGGAAAAACAAAGGGGAATTGTCAATTTACGGATGTGCGTTAGAATAAAACACTTTCAATTTGAATAATTTGAATAAAATACCTTCGATTTCTTGTTCACGGTACGACCTTTTAACAAGGCATGACGCTAAACACCGCACAATCCAACGCCGTAGAAATATTAAACGGTCCTTTGCTCGTTCTTGCCGGAGCAGGTACGGGAAAAACACGTGTTGTTACGTACCGGATTGCCCGTCTTATCCGAAACGGAATCCGCCCCAACCGGATTCTCGCCGTAACTTTTACCAACAAAGCGGCAAAAGAAATGCAAAACCGTATCGCCGAACTCCTCCCGCATCACAACCGGAAAGAAGGTAAACCCGAAACCTCAACATTTCATTCGCTTTGCGTACGGATTTTGCGGCGGCATATCGCCCGACTCGGTTATCCGCAACAATTCGCAATCTATGATCGAGGCGATCAAGAATCAATCGCCCGGCAAGTTCTCAAAGAAATCAAAGTCTCCGACGCAGCAATGCGACCCGGTGAAATGCTCGCAAAAATTAGTTTTTGGAAAAGTTTAGGGCTTGACCCCCAAAAAGCCGTCAAAAAAATCCAAAGCGCCAAAGATTATCTGGCTCTGCGCGCTTATGAGCGTTACCAAAATACATTGCTGACGGTTGGAGCGGTTGATTTTGATGATTTGCTTCTCGTTACCGAATCTCTCTTTCAAACATTTCCCGAAATACTCGCCGAAGAATCCAAACGGTTTGATCATCTTTTAGTGGACGAATATCAAGATACAAATATGAGCCAATACCGGATTATCAAAGGACTCGCCCTGCCGCATCGGAATCTTTGCGTGGTCGGCGATGACGATCAGGCAATTTACGGTTGGCGCGGCGCGGATGTCAAACATATTCTGAGTTTTCAACGCGATTGGCCCGACGCTAAAATTATAAGACTCGAAGAAAATTACCGTTCAACAAAACAAATCATTCATTGGGCAAACCGGCTTATCGTTTTCAATCAACACCGGCACGGTAAAAAATTGATCTCTCCGGTTTCAGGGGAACCGCCGAATATTATTCAATGCAAAGACGGCGAAACCGAAGCCAAAATTGTCGTCTCAAAAATCAAGGAACGTCTTACTGCTGCACAATGTCAGCCGCGCGATATTGCTGTTTTGTTTCGAACCAACGAACAACCGCGTGCGTTTGAAATGGAACTCCGAAACGCAAAAATTCCGTATGTATTGATTGGCGGGCAATCCTTTTTTGACCGCAAGGAAGTTCGGGACATTTTATCGTACTTAAAAGTAGTCAATCATCCCAAAGACGATATTTCGTTGTTGCGGATTTTGAACACGCCGCCGCGCGGTATCGGTACAACAACCATTCAAAAATTGACCGCAACCGCGGCATTACAAAAAATTCCGCTTTGGGATTTGTTGGGAACCGGAATTGAAACAACCGCAGACCTGCAAGGTAAAACCTCCGAAGCTCTTCATTCGTTCCGTGCGTTAATCGAAGAACAGCAAAAAAATCTCCGCCGCGATTTTACAGTACAAAATTTGAAGAATTTTCTGTCGGTGATTGATTACGAGCGTGAAATTAACCGTCAATACCAAAACCCCAACGAACGTTCCGACCGTTGGGATTCTGTCGGCGAAGTTTTCAACGCCGCTGCGGAATATATTAACGATGCGGAAAAACCGGAGTTACGGGAATTTCTGGACAACACCTCGCTTGCGGGTTCCGATTTCGGCAGCGAAAAAAAGAAAAAACTTAATCAAAATGTTGTCGTGTTGATGACGTTGCACGCCGCCAAAGGTCTCGAATTTCCCGAAGTGTTTATGGTCGGCATGGAAGAAGGAATTTTGCCGCATCACCGAAGTGTTCGTGATGATGATATGCTTGCGGTTGATGAAGAACGGCGGCTCTGCTATGTCGGTCTTACCCGTGCAAAACAGCGTTTGACGTTGACGCTCGCTTTGCAACGAATGAAATGGGGAAAAATACGACCAACAGTTCCAAGCCGTTTTCTTTACGAAATTACGGGGCAAACGGAAAATCCGAACTATTCCAGAGCAATTGCCGGCGAACCGCCGCAACGAAAAAAATAAAACCGGCAGTACAATTATATTATAAACAATTATATTGCAGACAATTACATTATAGACAATTACATTGTCGAGATATTCGTTTTTTGCAATTGTTTCGGTTTGGGATTTGTCAACAGCAAAAAAAAGAACAACGTAATCCCCGCAATAAAAACAAAAACCGAAACATTTTGCGAAACGGTCATTCCCGTTCCAAGAAAAGAATCTTCATCGGTTCGGATTGTTTCCAGAATAAATCTTGTTATGGAATACAAAATCAGAAACGCCGAAAACACCAAACCGTTACGGCAACGGAATAAGTTCAGCCGCCCCAGAATCAACAAAATAATACAAAGTACCGCCGCCGATAGGGAACTATAAATCTGCGTCGGGTGTACCGGTAAAACGGTTGAAGACTCCGGTGTTACATAATAAGGTTGCGTTTCCCGTTTCTGCCAATCGGAGTAAATGTCGATACGGATTTTTTCTTTGGGCGACTTCTTTTGAAGAAAAGCAATCCACTCAAACGTATCCCGCCATCTTCCCGATTCCTGCCTTTTACAACATTCAAATTTACACGGAGTGTGAGAAATTACCGGATGTGTCCCGACTTCCCACGCCAGCGGTTTGCCGTCAACCATCCCGACAATCCCGCGCAACAGCATGTCCGGTTTAAGACCGGCATGTTCGGCGTTGCTTTGCGGCTGAACCTCTTTGACGGCAAGAAACAAAGTATCCCCGACGGATTGTTCGGCAAATTTCAGTCCGCAATAAAATGTTTGACCGTGTTCCACCTGATGAAAATGAGCCGGACTTCCCTCTGGAAACACAATACCCCACGCAACATCCGTTACTCCGCCGTAACAACAACCGTTCAGCAAACAGCCAATCCGCCCAATCGAAATCCCCAACATCATTGCCGGAGCCATTAAATCGAAAGTCGGCAAAACCGGCATTTTGTTGCGGATCATAAAAATAAGCGATCCGAGAATACCGCCGAGTATCGAACCGTAAACCACCAAACCGCCCTTAGCAATATTGACAATATTATAAAGTGTGGCGGCGAGTTGGAGTTGACCGTTTTCGTAGTGCATCATATCCCGCCAATATTCCGCTATGAAAAAAAGACGCGCACCGAGAATACCGCCAAGAACCGCCCAAAGACAAAGCGAAAAAATTAAATCCGAAGGAATTTGTTTCCGTTTTGCAAGCCGTAAAACCAGAAACAATGCGGAAAGAATTGCCGTCAGTAAACAAACTCCGTAACCGCGAACAGGAATACCCAACTCCGGTTCCGCCATTTTCGGGGCAATCATCAAAACCGCTCCAATCACAATAAAAACAGCAAAATAATTCCCAATTTCCTCATCCCATTTTTTGGTTACGGCAAAACGCCAAACCGCCGCAATCAATACAATAATTGCCAGCAACAAATTTGCCAAACCAAAACCAAAAACCGGAACCTGAATACCAAAAATATTCGGAGGAATATAAAGAGGAATATAAAATAACGTCTGATACATGCGGAAGCCCTCAAATTTGTTAATCAAAACAAATCATTACCGGAAACGCGGTTAAAAAAACATTCGGGAATAATAACAGGATTTCCAATCCGATACAAGACCATTTTGAGGGGTGTGATTTATGATTTGTGGTTTGTGGTTCGCAATTGTCCGGCAAAAGATTGAATGGATAACGGTTGGAGTTCAATCATACCGATTGGAAACAAATCGCCGGAAACTGAGATTGTTTTGTTTGGAAAAATGAGTTGGAAAATAAGGTTTCTCCCGCGTCATTGCTCAGCAAAGGTAGGTGACCTTGCAGTTAATAACTAATAATGAATAGTTAATAGTTCGCAAGCGGATTAAACATGTTGCAATAATAATTCCGCTTGTGTCCTCTACTATTCACTATTCACTATCCACTCTCAACTATCAACTAATTTTCGTGTATTCTGTGGTTAATAAAAATAGACAGTTACAGATTAACGCGTCGGCCGTATTCCCGATTTTGTTTCAAGATTGACCTTTTCCGCAACATCCTTTGCTGCGGGTTCCCAAATAGCAAACGTATTTTTTCCTCTCTCTTTGGCAAGATACAAGGCTTCGTCCGCACATTCGAAAAGCGATGCGATTTCTGTTGCATGTTTCGGGAAAAAACTAACCCCCATACTCGAATGAATTGTGTACATCACTTCACCCAGATCAACCTGAGTCTGGAACGATTGATAA
Source organism: Planctomycetaceae bacterium (assembly GCA_031288765.1). Classification (GTDB taxonomy): domain Bacteria; phylum Planctomycetota; class Planctomycetia; order Pirellulales; family Thermoguttaceae; genus WRKP01. The sequence goes on along the minus strand of JAITQV010000548.1, from coordinate 4,126 downwards.
AGCCGCTGCATTACCTGTTCTGTTGCAAATAATTCTTTATCTTTCGCACAAGTGTAAATGAACACAAATTCATCACCGCCAAGACGGGCAACCGTATCCGTATTTCGAATACAATTACTGACTCGTTTACCAAGTTCAATGAGCAGAATATCCCCGGCGGAATGTCCCAACGTATCATTAACCCCTTTGAAATTATCCAAGTCCATCACGACAAAAATAAACGCCGAATCGTTACGCAAAGCGTTGGCAACATGCTGACGCAACCGGTCATCCAGAAGATAACGGTTTGGCAAACCGGTTAAATTATCGTGCATTGCCCGATGCGCCAGTGCGGTTTCCGTTTCTTTTTGTAAACTAATGTCGGATGTAACACCAATTATCCGGTTCGGAGAATCGGCGTCTTCCTTAATCGGCATACCGCGAATCCTCACCCAAAGATAATTCCCGTTATGGCTGCGAATCCGGCATTCTATCGAAAACGGTTGAGGACATTCTCCCTTTGCATAAATTGTGCGCAATAATTCCGCCGCCGTACTGTCGTCGGGATGAACAAGAAGATCCCAACGAAGGTCTTTGGGCAAATCTTCCGGTGAATATTGGAAAATTTCCAGCAACCGCTCGGAATACCACGCCTCTTTTGTGTCAAGATTAATGTCCCAAATACCGTCACGGCTGCACTGAACCGCAAGATTCCAACGTTCCTCACTATGTTTTAAGTCTTTTTCCGCCGCTTTACGGAAACGGATTTCATCTTGCAGTTCGTCGTTCAGTTTCAAAAGCCGTTTTTCACTCTCTCTCAAACCGGTCAAAGATCGTTCCAATTGAACAACCATCGAATTGAACGCCAGAGAAAACGCCCCCATAAATTCGACCCGTTGAGAAAAATCGCCTTCGGCAACCTGTTGAACCTGCCATGTCAAATGACGCAGATTGGCTTGTAACGTTTTCAAACAACCCGCAATCGCCCCGCGAATTATAATATTATCCTCTAAATTGCCGTTGGAAAATTTTAAGAGCAAGTCCCGAATTGTTGCCAATTCTTTACAGATGGCTTCGATTTCCGTATTTTCAAAATTCGTTCCCTCAAGTGAAGGAATAGAACGTCCGGACAGAATTTGTCTTAATATTGTAAGGCTGTCGGCGTTCATTGTTGCACAATATGAAGTAGAATTTTTAGGAAACAAATCTGCTTCTCAGTTAAAAAACAGCTTTCACACGAAAGTTACGGATTATCGGTAAATTAGGGGCGAACAATAAATCAATTTCACACGGAATAACGGAATAATTCCGAAAGTTTCCGTGTGATAAAAATTTATTGGGACGATCAGGTTTGATTGACTTCAAAGCGGCAGGTTCGATCACCCGTACACCAACAATCAACCTCTTTGGCTTTGAAACTTTTACCGGTAAACTTTTCGAAAAGTCCGGCAATAAACCCTTCATCGTAGTTACACACTTCGATTCCGAGATCGGGCAAACCGGAACAATCCAAATCTTCCGAAACAGTTAAAACAAACTCGCCGGTTTCGGGTTCCGCCTTTTCAACACGAAGAATCCCCACACCAAGTTCTTTCAAAATCCGTTGAAGCTCCGCAACAAAATTGTTCAGAGGTAAATCCTTAAATTCTTTCAAATACTGTTCGAAAAAGAATTTTCCGGCAAGATAACCTGCTTCATAAAACAAAAGATCGCAAACTTCTTTTCCATAACGTTGTTCGGCAATATCACGGAAGGTGTATTGCATCAAACGGTACAACACAATATTGACTTTATCACCCAAATTAGGGCGGCCTTCCTGAATATCACCAATAATATCCCAACTAAATTCGTAAGTACGAGAGGACATTCTTGTCTCCTTTTGTAAAATTTTGAAATAATTAACCAAAAACAACTAATACGGAAGTGTTTGAACAACACATTCAAAACTTCTCATTCCTTTTCTTTGAAAATGTTTTTAGTGTATTAAAAACATTCCATTTATTTGAATTATCAATTATCGTCCGAATTTTTCCTTCAACACCGGTGCAAGTTTTTCGCCCCAGATTTCATAGCCTTTGGTGTTCGGATGCAGGAAATCGGGCATGATCTCTTTCGGCAACATCCCATCTTCCGCTAGAAATCCATCGTTAATATCAATAATCTCAACATTTTTCATACCGGCAAGCAATTCCGGCAAAACAAGATTGATTTCATTGACACGCAAACGCAGCCAATCGTTTGTTTTTTCACCTCGCGGAAAGACTTTCAGAACAATAATTTGCAAATCCGGTTTTTGTTTTTGCAACTTCTCAACAATAGTTTTAATTCCGACCGCAATCATCCAAGGCGTGTTGGCGGGATTTCCGGTATTGTTTGTTCCGATCATAATCATGGCAACTTTGGGCGAGATTTTATCGAGCGGCAGGTGGTCAAGCCGCCAAAGAACATGTTGTGTTTGATCTCCGCCAAAACCGAGATTAACCGGTTTGTACTGGGCAAAATATTTTTCGACCAACTCACTTTGACCATCCCAACCGTGTGTGATGGAATCGCCAATCATAAGAAATTCGATATTACCTTTGGCGATTTTTTCGGAATTGGCTTCGTGGCGTTTATTCCACCATTCCTCATTCATTTTATCGACCGGAATTACCGCCGGATTGGTTTCGCCGAGCAACTCCGTTAATGTCGGTTCAACAGTTTTTGCCCAAAGTTCATAGCCGTAAGTATTCGGGTGGAGAAAATCGGGCATAATTTCTTTCGGAAGATTTTTTTCGGCATCGAGAAAAACAGGATTGATGTCAAGCAATGTTACATTCGGTTTATTTTTCAGCAATTCCGGCAAATAGGAATTGATTTCATCGACTTTTTTCCGGTTGTTGTCGTCGGGTTTGTTTCCGCGCGGAAAAACATTCAGGACGATTATTTTCAATGCCGGAAATTGTTTTTCGAGTTTTTCGACGATTGCTTTAATTCCATCGGCGGCATCTTTTGGGGAGCTGCTGTTATGCCCGATATTATTAGTTCCGATCATCAACACGGCGGCTTTAGGGGCAATTTTATCGAGCGGCAAATGGTCAAGCCGCCAGAGAACATGTCCGGTGCGGTCGCCGCTGAAGCCGAGATTGATGGGTTTGCGGTGTTTGTAATAGCTGTCCCAAACGGTTTTTCCGGCGTTATCCCAACCATGTGTGATGGAATCGCCAATCATTAACAGATTGACATCTCCTTTTTCCATTTGGGCAACATTTTCCGCATGACGTTTAACCCACCATTCGTCTTTTCGGTCGGTTGGTGTTGTTGCAACACTTTGTGCGTAAAGAGAGGAAGCCAAAAGGAAAACAGCCCAAAAACTTAGACATACGGTTTGCAAAGACTTTGTAATTTTCATAACATTCATTTGTTGTGTTAAAAACGGTGTTAAAAATGGGATGGTACGAGTTAAAGATGAAAAGTAATTGATCATCTTTTTCGAAGACTTAAATCGTTAGGAAGCGATTTAGTTGTCTAATAGTTTACCAAACCGATGCCGAACTTGCAATCCATCCTGTTTTATTTTTTTTATTTGGGAATTTTTTTGAAAGTTGTGTTGGGTGATAATCTCGTCCCGTGCAGGGGCAAAAGTATCTACACATTTTTTGGGGGGAGGAAGTTTGTTTTGGAGGATATTTTTTGTTTGGAGGATGTTTCAGGACAGAATTATTTTGGGGTTGAGAATTTTGGCACAAAATGGGAAGAAAGTAAAAGCGGAATACACGAAGATTGGGTCTCGTCTTGTATTTGAGATAACTTTTTTTGTTTTTTTGCGTACCCTCTTCGTGTTGTAACACGAAAAATTGTGTTGCAATTTGTTAGAATCTCATAGAATTATTTATGGAGCAGTCCGTATTTCCTACAACTACCTAAGGCGGGATAACCCGCCGAATCATGTTGCGAATTTCTTTGATCTTGCCGATGTCATAGTTGCACGATTCCAAAAAGTCGAATATTCGTAGCAAAACAAAGAACCCCGAAAGTAAAATGCCCGTCGTATAAGGCTTGTTGCGTTTATGCGTTTTGCCGCTCAAACGAACCAATAAATCCTTAAAGTCGATGGATTCGGGAGTTGATAATCGTTGCAATTGCCAAATAAGTATCAACGCCATTG